>JBAYUL010000017.1:0-10524 GCA_041675105.1 Minisyncoccota bacterium | reverse complement strand
CGCGCAACTCCCAATATCCGATTATCGTGAAAAGTAGCAATGGGAACGAACAGCTGCGGAACCTGCTTGAGAAAGTCCGGCCAAGCAGCCTTCTTCACATAGAATTTTTCCGGGAGATGATTGATTTCGAGGACGATGCGCTCCTGCAAGCTGCACTGCAGACAAAGAACGATTCCGATGTAGAACTCCTTGGGCTCGGCGTCTTTGGGCTGACCGAAGAGGTGAATGCGTTGACCAAGAAATTCGACCTTTGGAAATAACCCCAAACCAAGCCCCGCCAAACGCCTCAACGGCCGTTGAGGCGTTCGAGGTTCCCCAAAATGAAGATCCGTGGGATGATCTTTTCATATGGCGGATTGGAAAGATTTTGAGAAAAAAGCAATCGAATTCCGGGACGCGCGAGACTGGAAACAGTTCCATAATCCCAAAGACGTTGCTCTTTCCCTTGTTCTAGAGGCGGCAGAGGTCATGGAGCATTTCCAATGGAAAAGCGTAGAGGAAATGGATGAGTACGTCAAAACGCACAAAGCAGAGATTGCCGACGAACTATCCGACGTCGTCTACTGGGTTGCTGTAATGGCCAGCGATCTTGATATCGACTTGCCCCCTGCGTTTGAAGAGAAGATAAAGAAAAACGACAAAAAGTATCCGGTAGCAAAAGCCAAAGGCAAACATACCAAGTACACGCAGCTTTAAGGCATGACTCAAATTCAGAGCTTTAAGTTTGATAGTGCGGGTTTCGAAGACATCAAGAACCATCCGCTTGGCCAAGACTGGCCGATTGTGTATATCATTGAAAATAAGAAGGAAGTTTACATCGGGGAAACTACGAGCGCATTTAATCGTAGCAAGGAACATTTTGTTAAGGAGAATCGTGCACGATTAACAGACATCCACCTCATTATTGATGAAGAGTTCAATAAATCCGCAATACTGGATCTTGAAGCGCAACTTATTCAGTATTTCTCTGCGGAGGGCTCACTAAAGCTGCAAAACGCGAACAGAGGTCTCGAAAATCATAACTTTTTTGATAAAGCGCGGTACCGTGCAAAGTTGGCCAGCATATGGGAACAGCTTAAGAAGATGATGCTAGTGACTCGAGGTCTCGAGGAGATTGAGAACAGCGAACTATTTAAGTACTCGCCGTATAAAGCACTTACGCCGGATCAGTTGGCGATAGCGGACACACTTTACGAGGCGATTAAATCGGAGCAGCGCCGCACGCATATAATCAACGGCGGCCCGGGCACGGGTAAGACGATATTGGCAACTTACCTCGCCAAACTGCTGGCGGAAGACAAGCACACGAAACACCTGAAGATTGGTTTAGTTGTCCCGATGACATCGTTGCGTAAATCACTGCAAAATGTTTTTGCCACTGTACCGGGACTCTCGAGCGGTATGGTCATCGGACCGAGTGAAGTGCAAGATCAGAAGTACGATTTGCTCATCGTAGACGAGGCACACCGACTTCGACAACGGCGGAATATTACTAACTATCGATCACACGACCAGATGAACAGGCGATTGGGACTTGGCAATGAGGGAACAGAGCTTGACTGGATTCTGATGAGTGCGCCACATCAGATCCTGTTTTACGACGAAAATCAGAGCATCCGCCCGGCGGACGTCCATTTTACGCGATATCAAGCACTTGGCGCATCTCATCATCATTTAAAAAGCCAGGTACGGGTGAAGGGCGGAGAGAAGTACATTGAATTTATCAATGACTTGTTTGCAGGACATACAGATTTAGATACAAAATTCCAGAACTTCGATTTCCAGATATTTGATGACGTCGGGAAAATGGTTGAGGAGATTAAGAGAAAAGACGCTGAGCTTGGACTCAGTAGAGTAGTTGCGGGTTTTGCATGGCCTTGGATTAGTCGAGATGACCCGAATGTGTTTGATATAGAAATTGGAGAAGTGAAACTGCGTTGGAATAGCACGACAGCGAATTGGGTCAATTCAAAGAATGCTGTCAATGAAGTTGGCTGCATTCACACAATTCAAGGCTACGACCTCAATTACGTGGGCGTAATCGTCGGACCGGAGCTAGCATACAACTCGAGAACAGGTCGTCTTGTTGTAAACCAAGAAAGATATGAAGACCGAAATGGTTGGCGAGGAGTTAGTGACCCGGCTGAACTCGAACGATACATCATTAATATCTATAAAACTCTCATGACTCGTGGCATGCGCGGGTGCTTTCTTTATTTTGTCGATAAGGACACCGAGAGGTACTTCAAGTCGCGATTAGGCGGAGCGATGTTGGCCGATTCGTTCGGACTCGTGAAATCTCCGATCTCGGTCGAGATGGTACGAGTTCCGCTCGTAGGTTCGGCGCCGTGCGGGAGTCCGCTTATGGGAGAGGAAAATATCGAGGAATACATTCAGGTACCTAAAGCAAAACTCAGAACGGGCGTAAAATATTTCATCGTTCGTGCTGCGGGTGATTCGATGAACCTCGCCAAGATACAGGACGGCGACCTGTTGCTTTGCCGTTTCGGTGAGAAGGGCGAGACTGGTGACAGGGTTGTCGCCCTGCTAGGCGGAGAAAATGTGACGATCAAAGAATATGGCCCACGAGTAGATGGGGTCCGCTTACTTTTGCCGAGAAGTACGAATAAGTCTCATATGCCAATTACGCCCAGCGAAGGGGATAGTGTGCAAGGAATAGTACAAGACATCCTTGAGAATTAGAGGGGCTTGATCTGGACCTACTCCGGTGATCTAATCCGGCAATGAGCGACTTGTTGGGGGAAACCCGAAGTTCACCAATTATCTCCTACACTGAATTGATTACGCGTGAGCGACAGAATCTGCAGAAGGGAATGAATTTTCGAAATGACGAGACGCGCCTTTCGGTATTTTTGATGTCTGCTCGACGCAATGCACCATACAAGGATGAGTGGCATGAAGAAAAACAGCTCCTTATATACGAAGGACACGACGTGAGTGCTACGGGCAAAGATAAAAAGTCAGTAGATCAACCGATGACGCGCGAGAACGGTCGACTGAGCGACAACGGGAAATTCTACAAAGAGGCAATGGCATATAAGGATGGGACGAGAGAATTCCCGCTACAGATACAGGTATATGAAAAGCTTGATACGGGAGTGTGGTTCGATAAAGGGATTTTTAATTTAATCGATGCTAAGTATATCGACGAGGGTGGGAGAAAAGTCTTCAAGTTTCATCTCAAGCCTGCGGATACGGTTCGCGTATTCACAGAGGATAACGACTATCGGCATGAGCGTATGATTCCAACGGTGGTGAAAGTAGAGGTTTGGAGACGCGACAAGGGAAAATGCACGACATGTGGCGCAGACACTGGCCTGCACTACGACCACATTCTTCCGTTCTCTAGAGGTGGAAGAAGTGAAGACGTGCGAAATATACAACTTCTATGTGCAAGACATAACCTGCAAAAAGGGGCAAAAATCCAATAGCGGTATCAAGCTTGGTATAATACGGATATGAAAAAGGGGAGGATTGAGATTGGGCTTGCGGTGTTTGTTTTTCTCATCGCGTTATGGGACACGAGGACATCGGGTATTGTTGCGATTGTTGTGCTCGCGTGCCTCGCTTTCTATCGGTACCACAACGACACCCCCGCCGACGCTGTGGGAAGCGCGCCCGTGGCAGAGGGGAATCCGGCGCAGGTGGAGGCCAAGCGGAAACATTTTGACGAGATTCTTGCGTATGCTCGCGGCAAAGAGTCGGTGACGAATAACGATATCGAGAAATTGCTTGGCGTGTCGGATGCGACGGCGGAGCGGTATTTGAATGAGCTCGAACAGAAGGGGAAGTTGAAGCAGGTGGGGAAGACGGGAAAGAGCGTCTCCTATATTCTCAAGAAATAACAAAACCGCCCCTCGTCGAGAACGAAAGGCTAAGTTTCGTTTCGCCGAGATGGCGGTTAGAAGAATGAAGCGAGCCAGATGAACTCCGGCCGCCCGACGAGATCGCCCACGCCGAGGAACAGGCAAATGACGCCAAATGTTCCACAGATCGTGGCCATCAGCCCCTTTCGCCTCCACCACTCGACGGACATGAGAAAGGCCGTCAGCAGCATCAGGTACGGGAAGATGATCGGTACAGCTTGGTGATACAAGTCCCACATGGAGCACCCCCTGTTTCGAATCAATTCCTATTTTACATCATATAAGACCTGTTGTCAATGTATGAAAAACTCCGCATTAGAGCCACCCAAAACGCTTCAACGCTCTGCCAGCTGGCGGATGAGGCGTTTGACGCGGCGGGGGTACGGTGATTAAGTACGAAAGGAATCAGAAAGGGGTGCACCAATGCCCACACTTACGAGAGCTGCCGCAGGCCGGCTCATTGGCAACGTCATACAGAAGCTTCGCAAGGAACTTCATGTTGGGCGCCAATGGCGCAAAATTGCATGGGACGAGATCTATGAAGCTCTCTGCAACGAGGCGCCGCTCGTCACCGACGGCGGGCCATTCGCGGCGCTTGTGTTCATGGGATACGCCGCGCTTGCGGTCGAATATCTTGGCGATCGGCCCGATCAGAAACGTGCGCGCGATCTGTGCTACCTGATCGAAAAAACGATGGGCGGATCGAAGCGCGCGACCGAAAGGACGTCGTGGCTCAATCTCGAAGAGATCCAGATGATCTACGATGCAGAGTGCGGCTGCGCAGAGCTGGTACGCCATATCAAAACCTCCTGTCCGGTCTCCGTATGAGCCCGGACAGTTTCGCATTATGTGCGGGCAAAGGGGTTGGTATACTGCGAACATGCCCCCACAGGACCAGGACCAGGACGAGGTCATCAAACATTTAGAAAAGCTCAACGCGCAGATAGCGCGGCAGAATTCGGTATCGCGGATGTTCTTTGTGGGTATCGTCTACGGCATCGGATTTTTCATCGGCTCCGCCATCATCGCGACCATCGCACTCGGAATATTTGGCCCATGGTTCGCGCAGATACCATGGGTCCGTTCAAGCTTCGAGACAGGGACGTCGCTTTTGCGTTAGCGAGTTAGTAACAGCCACACGTAGGGCGAGTCTGCTATACTCGTCCGATATGAAAACAACACTGCATACGAACAAGGGGGATATTACGATCGAACTGATGGAAAAGGACGCGCCGAATACGGTCGCGAATTTCACGAAGCTCGCAGAAGAAGGATTCTATGACGGGACGAAATTCCATCGCGTCATCAAGGATTTCATGATCCAGGGCGGCGACCCGTTCACCAAAGACGAGTCGCTCAGCGAACGATGGGGGACGGGCGGGCCAGGCTACAAATTCGCCGATGAGATACATGCGAACAATCGCAATAGCATCGGCACCATTTCGATGGCGAATGCGGGGCCCAATACGAACGGCTCGCAATTCTTCATCAACACTGCCGACAACTCATTTCTCGACGGCAAGCACACCGTATTCGGCTCCGTGGTGAGCGGTATGGAGGTGGTCAAAGCGATAGAAAGTATAGAAACGGGAGGGCCGGATCGTCCGCTCGAAGCGATGGAGATCGAGCGCGTCACGGTCGAAGCGTAACGATGTAAAACGAAGCCGCCGGATCGATCGAGATCCGGCGGTCTTTGAACATCTGCTCACTGGCGACTCACTCGTCGTTGTCGAAGATCTCGACGTGGCCCTTGCCCGCGACCGGATAGAAATGCAGCTTGGTCAATTTCTCGAGCGCGTGCTCGCCGGTAGTCGGCGCGGTGAGCGACCACGGCGAACCCACGCCGTCGTACCGGAAGAAGCCGGCGATGGGATAGGCGCATTCGATTTCCAGCCCCTTGGTCTCGTCCTCGGCGGCATCGTCCCGAACCTTGAACAGCAGCAACGGCGGTTTGCCGTCGGCCGACACGGCGTGAGCCACGGCTGCCATCTGGATCTCGAGCAATGAGGGTCCTTGCACGATCGTGAGCGTCTTCATGGAAGCATCTCCTAGTCGTTAGTCTGTGCGGCGGTTGCCGCGGGCTTTATAGCCCCACTTCCTCAGGCTGTCAACGCGATTTGCTATACTAGCCGCATGAGCACCGAAGAGTTCAAAGTATCAGGCGAAGACGTCATCGCGACGGTGAAAAAACTCCTCAAAGAGGGTAACGCCCGTAGGATCATCATCAAGAACGAAGCGGGAGTCACGGTCGTCGAATTTCCGATGACCATCGGCGCGGTCGGCGCGCTGGTCGCCCCGGCCCTCGCCGCCATAGGTGCCATCGCGGCGCTTCTCACGAAATGCACCATTGTTGTGGAGCGCAGGGACGCATGAAGACCTGAGTGGTATTCATGGGAATGTCGGTGTAGAGTGATCGTGGGAAAAAACGAACAAGGATCGGGGTACTATGCTACTTACGAAGGAACCGTTGCTGAAACCGGCGTCGGCATACTCTTACGCGGAAATGCATGCCTGCGCTTTCGAACAGAGTCTCCGTGCACCGGACTCCGGCGCATGGAACAAAGACACGCTCGCACGGATCACGCTTGAGGTGGACATCGAGGGGTATCGCGTACGCGAGGCGAATCCCTGTTCTGCGCTCATCTACGCTCGTTTGATGTCCATCGCTGTCGACTATCTGCGCGCGCGGCCGAATAAGAATGGAAGCCGTTATTTCCGTCACCGCATACGTGAGGACATGGGATCGCTTGCCCGGGTCGTGCATCCCGAACTCTCGTGCGGCAATCTGCCGTACTACATCGGGACGTGCTTCCAGGGCATCGACCTGGTTCTGCTGCAGGTCGCGTATCTCGCCTGTCGGCGTCGTTATGCGCAATTTTGATGGATCCTATGGGTGTGCCGAGCGTTTCGGCACACCCGCTGTTTTTCTATCTTCATGAATACTTTCTGAAACCAACGTGACGCTGAAGCGTCATCATCTATATGAATACTCCCCACATTCGCGGCGCAATAGTGTCGCTCTTGTTACTGTGTGCACTCCCTGCGCTTGCGAGCGCACAGACCGTCTCTGCGAGCGGAACCATTGGACAGATATATCTACAGGACCGGCATTGGAATTGGCGAACCGGCGGTCAGTGGCAAGCGCAGATCGCAGCGCTCGGCAGCGCGGCCGTTATGTCGCTCCCCATGCCGGTGCTTTTCGGAGTGACGCTCAATACCATTTCTCCGAACTTCGGCGATCCACGCGACGGCGGCGCACGCACGCACGAAGGTGAGGACATCATGGCGGTGAAGGGGACTCCCATAGTTTCTCCGACCGCTGCCGTCGTGGTGCGCACCGGCGTAGGAGCGGGCGAAGGAAATTATGTATCAACCGCGAATCCCGGCGGAGAGACATTTGTCTACATGCATCTCGATCGTTTCGGCGAAGGAGTAGTGCCGGGCACCGTGCTTCAACAAGGTTCGCTCATCGGCTATGTCGGCAATACCGGCAACGCTTCGGGCGGCGCTGCGCACCTGCACTTTGAGGTGCACGATAGTTCCGGTGCGCCAATCGACCCATTTCCAAGACTCACGCTGGAATTCACGCTGCCGCAGAAAATATCATTCCTCAATACGATACTCGGACAGACGTCCGACCCCGTCGCACTTTCGCAATTTCTCGTGACGAATTTCCGAACCTCTTTCACTCTCGACGCGAGTGCGGGCATCACGCTTCCACCGCTTATTACGGGGGCTCTCGCGAGTGTCGCGGCCTCTTTTCCCGCCGGCAACGTGGCTTCGCTTCCCGCAGGAGATCTTGAACTCGGTTCGAGCGGCACTGCCGTTATCCAATTGCAGACGTTTCTTATCACAAAAGCGGCGGGTCCGGCCGCCGTGCGACTCGCGAGCGCGGGAGCCACAGGCTATTTCGGCTCCATGACACAGGCGGCACTCATGGAGTTCCAAACGACGAACGGAATTACGCCCGCGAACGGTTACTACGGACCGTCGACGCGCGCTCTCGTCAGCGCATCAGCCGCACCCGCCCCCATTCCAACAGGAGGTACCGTTCTCGCGCTCACGCGCAATTTGTATATCGGTGTGAGCGGCCAGGATGTGCTCGCACTCCAGCGCCATCTCAACACTCATGGCTTCGCCGTCGCGGCGAGCGGCGCGGGCTCACCAGGGAACGAAACAGCATATTTTGGCGCGGCGACCCAGGCGGCGGTCATCCGGTTCCAGATCGCACATTCGATAGCGCCCGCAGCCGGCTATGTGGGAGAGCTTACACGCGCGGCACTCGCCGCCTGATCGGGTACGTCGAACGAGGGATCGACGTTATTGAATGGTGGCGAGCCATTCGCGCGCGAGCGCCACGTCCTCGGCTTCGAGGCGGTGCTCGCTTTGTGTCATGTGCAGCGTGGGAAAAGCGCCCGCGGCACGCAATACCGTTTCGAGCCGCTTCGCGTCGCTCGTGGGGATCATGGAGTCTTGTGCTCCGGCGCCAATATAGATGGGCAAGCCTTCGAGCGGCGCCGTCGAATCCGGAAGTGCCGTCGAATGCGGCCGCTGCAGCATCGCAGCTTTCAGGAGCGACGGGTTTGAACAAACGAGGTGCAAAAGGATGCTCGCGCCGTTGGAGAATCCCACACCGATGGCTTGCTCGATATCGAACGAGTGTTTGCGTGCGGCGCTCTCGATGAAGACCCCGAGGTCCGCACTCCGCTTCGCGAGATCCTCACGGTCGATCACGCCGTCGCTGATCCGGCGGAAATAGCGGTTGATGCCGTTCTGCGATACGTTGCCGCGGACGCTGAGCATGTTCGCGTCCCCGTCGAATTCCTCACCAAGTCCGAGCATGTCGCGTTCGTTGCCGCCCGAACCGTGCAAAAGGACGAGCGTGCGCGGCCCTTTGTGGCGTTCATACAAATATTCATATCCGAGGAGCGATTCACTCATAGCGTGTCACTACAAAGTATACCGCGCTCGTTCAGCGCAGAATATTCACACAAAGGGGAGAAAATAATTCGCGCATCATGCGTATACTGATGCGATGCACTACACGCTCAGGCGCAGTACGCGCGCGCGGTCGCTCCGTCTCGCAGTCCATCCCGACGGTGCGATCGTCATCACGGCACCCGAGCGGTATGAACTGTCGCTCATCGAGAAATTCTTCGTCACGCACGCGGCGTGGGCGCAGCGCAAAGTGGATGCCGCAAAAAAACGTACCGTGATACGCGTCCCGCGCTCGACTGTCGCGCAATTAAAGAAAGATGCGCTCGCACTCGCGCATGAAGGGGCGTCGAGATATGCGCGTCTCTACGGACGGACATACCGCACGATCACCATACGCGCGCAAAAAAGCAGATGGGGAAGCTGCTCGAAAAGCGGAAATCTCAGCTTCAATTACAAGATCGCGGCGCTTCCGACAGCGCTCCGCGAGTACATCATCGTGCACGAAATATGCCATCTTGCGCACATGGACCATTCTCGCGCCTTCTGGGACCTGGTGGCAGAGAGCGTGCCGCAGCACAAAAAGCGTCGTGCGGAGCTCCGGAACATCGTTTTTACGCATGCCTAAGGAGGCTGGTATGATACGACCACGAGTCGGATTCATCGCATCTTGCGGAGCGGGCATGTACCCTGAAGCCCGATCATCCGCGCGGTCATACGCGGAAGACTCGCCCGTCATCTCTCATACATGAAACCCTTCGATACACGATACCTGCCTCTCGTGGCGCTTGTCGTCATTATCATCGCGATCATCGCCGCGGGTCTTTCCGTGTTGCGTGCGCCGCGCACCGTATCGGGGACGATCGACCCATTGGTCAAAACATACGCATCGCAGGACTACGGCATCATCTTTCTGTATCCGAAAACGTATTTCGTCGTCGAGCGCGATGCCACGTCGAGCGCGGGTGTCACACATATCGTGACGCTCTTCGAGGACACGCCGACCGCACGCGCGATAGTGAACGGCACGATGGAAGGGACGGAGCCGCCGCCGAGTATTACCGTACACATTTATCCGAACACAAAGGGGGTAAGCACCGCGTCGTGGGCACGAACGGCACGCGAATCCAATTTCGATCTTGGCGACAAAACGTTCATTAACACGACGCTCGGTGGTGAGCCCGCGCTCCTGTACCGCTGGTCGGGGCTCTATGAGGGCATAACGATCGCGCGGGCGCGCCCGAAACGGATCTACGCCGTCTCGGTCATGTACCTTTCGAAGGAGGATCCCATCATGACGGCCTTTGGCGTCGTCGCGAGCAGCACAACATTCACGAAATGAACAAGGGGGAAAATATCCCGACTCTGGTATCATCGCAGAATGCGGCAGGATGATGCACTCACCATACTGAAAACGGGAGCCAACGTATTCCTCACCGGCGAGCCGGGAGCGGGAAAGACCCACACGATCAATCGCTATATCGCATATCTGCGCGAGCATGGTGTGGAGCCGAGCGTCACTGCGTCGACGGGGATCGCGGCGACGCACGTGAACGGCATGACCATCCATTCGTGGAGCGGCATCGGCGTGCGCCGCGATCTCTCCGAATGGGACCTCGACTCCATCATGAGCCGCGAGAAGACGGTGCTACGCATTGTTTCGGCGAAAGTGCTCATCATCGACGAGATCTCGATGCTCGAT
>JBAYUL010000016.1:0-10598 GCA_041675105.1 Minisyncoccota bacterium | reverse complement strand
CGGCTCCAGCCGTGTGCGCCACGTCGAATGCCTCCACGCGTGCGCCGCCGCCCGCGGACACGCGTTCACTTTTTATGAGCGACACATCCTTGATGTGGTCGAGCGCAAGACACTGCCGCTTGAGACGCTCTGCCTTCTCAAAATCCTCAGCCTTCGACGCACTTCGCATCTCTTTTGTAAGCTGCCTTTTCAGACCTCTGAAATTTCCCGAGAAGAGCTCGCAGATGTGCCTTACCGTTTGCGCATAGTCCTCTTTGCTCATTTCTCCGCTGCATACCCCGGGACACAGACCGATCTGTCGATTGAAACAGGGCGCACAGCGTTTTGCGTTCTTCTTTAGCTGCTCGGGACAAGGCGTACATTTGTTGTCGCGGTACGGAAATATCCTCCGGACTATCTTAAGAGCCTCTTGGAGCGAAAGCCCCTGCGGGTATGGTCCGAACAGTTTCTTTATTTGTGCGTCGTTCCAATTTTGGTAGAGCTCACGCCCCCGCACCAGAAGTACGCGGGGAAAGTCCTCTTTCGTCACGACCACGTAGTTGAAGCTTTTGTTGTCCTTCGACGCGACATTGTACGGTGGCTGATGCTGTTTGATGAGATTCGCTTCCAATATAAGCGCTTCGAGCACCGAATCGGTCCGGCGATATGAAATAGTGCTCGCCTTCTCCACCATGGAGACGATACTTTCGGCACGGCCTCTTATAAGGTCCGCCGAGAAATAGCTTCGTACCCTGTCGCGCAGATTCGCCGCTTTGCCGATATAGAGGATCTTTCTGCCTTTCTTAAATAGGTAGATCCCCGGCTCATCGGGCAATTGTAACTTCTTCAGGCTACCTTTGGTCATCTTCGGAGTATACAGAAAAGAGATATCCCCAGCGACCTCAGTACCGAGCACCTGAAAAGAGGTCTATACTGGACTTTTAATGACTCCACAGAAGCTTCCGAAGAAGGACACCCGACTGGGTGTATTTTTGTGCCTGTGTAGCTCGCGAGAAATCGCGAGCTTTTTATATAGGGGCACAACCCTCCGTAGCCTTGGCGAAGGAGGGTACGTAATATGACTATGCGATTGTTTCTAGAAGACGGCACCGTATGTGAGGGCACGAGCTTCGGTGCGGACCGGCCCGTCGCCGGTGAAGTAGTGTTCTCTACCGGCATGACCGGCTACGTCGAAAGCCTTACCGACCCTTCGTTCGCGGGCCAGATCATCGTCTGCACATACCCGCTCGTCGGCAACTACGGTGTGCCGCGCGCGGCCGATTTCGAATCAGAGCGCATCCAAGCTGCCGGTCTCATCGTGTCGGAATATTCGACCGAATACTCGCATCACGATGCGCGGCATTCGCTCCAGATGTGGCTCAAAACATCACGCATCCCCGCGCTTACGGGCGTCGACACCCGCGCGCTCACGAAGCGCTTGCGTGAACGCGGTGTCATGCTCGGCCATATTTCGAAGAACGAACCGACGGAGTTCCCGGATCCCAATCGCGAGAATCTTGTGGCGAAGGTAAGCATCAAAGAGCGACGCGAATATGGCAACGGTCGTATCCGCATCGTGCTTGTCGACTGCGGTGCAAAGGAAAACATCGTTCGTTCTCTCTCACGGGACAACGTGACCCTCATTCGTGTGCCCTGGAACTACGACTTCTCCACGGAGCAGTACGACGCTCTCGTTCTCTCGAATGGTCCCGGCGATCCGGAAATGTGCATGCCCACGGTCGTGAACATTCGCAACGCGATGCGCTCGGGCGTCCCCATCCTCGGCGTTTGCCTTGGCAACCAACTCCTCGCTCTTGCGGCTGGTGGTGCCACCTACAAACTGAAATATGGTCATCGCGGCCAGAATCAGCCGTGTGTCGACACCGAAACGGAACGCTGCTACATCACCTCACAAAATCACGGATTTGCGGTCGATGCGAATTCCCTTCCGTCGAGCTGGTCGACCTGGTTCGTGAATGCCAATGATGGAAGCGTCGAGGGTATCAAGCACAATTCAAAGCCCTGGCGCTCGGTGCAATTCCATCCTGAGGCGTCGCCTGGGCCCACCGACACTGCATGGATATTTGACGACTTTCTTAAGGAGTTGTCCGGTCGCCGACGCCTCACCGTACGCGTATGATGCCTCTACCAAAAAAGGTGCTTCTTCTCGGTTCCGGTGGTCTCAAGATAGGACAGGCCGGTGAATTCGATTACTCAGGCTCGCAGGCGATCAAAGCGCTCAAGGAGGAAGGCATCAAGGTCGTTCTGATGAACCCGAATATCGCGACGGTGCAGACCGACGACAAACTCGCCGATACCGTTTACTTTCTTCCTCTCACGGAGCAATTCGCCATTGATGTTATCGAACGCGAACGACCGGATGCGATATTCCTCAGCTTCGGCGGTCAGACGGCGCTCAATCTCGGCCTCGCGCTTGAAGAAAGCGGCGTACTAAAAAAGCACGGGATCCGCATTCTGGGTACGCCCGTCTCAACGATCCGCGATACGGAAGATCGCGATCTGTTCGTTCTGCGCCTGAAGGAAATAGACGTTCAGACCGCAAAAAGCCACGGGGCACGTACCATACCGGACGCACTCAGGGCAGCGGACCGCATCGGTTACCCGGTCATGGTGCGCGCCGGCTTCGCGCTCGGCGGTGAGGGTTCCGGGGTCGTACAGGATGCAAAAGAGCTTTCTGCGAAACTTACGGAAGTGTTCCGGAACGTGTCGCAAGTGCTCATCGAGGAATACCTGGGCGGCTGGAAAGAGATCGAGTATGAAGTGGTTCGCGACCGTGCGGACAACTGCATCACTGTGTGCAATATGGAGAACATCGATCCGATGGGGATCCACACAGGTGAGAGCATCGTGGTCGCGCCATCGCAGACGCTCACAAACCACGAATACCACATGCTTCGCGAGATCGCGATACGAACGATCCGCCACCTCGGCATTGTCGGCGAATGCAATATCCAATACGCGCTTGATCCGAATCCGCCGGCTGGCGGATTTCAGTACCGAGTGATAGAGGTGAACGCTCGTCTCTCGAGATCTTCGGCACTAGCTTCCAAGGCCACGGGATATCCGCTCGCATTCGTGGCTGCGAAGCTCGGCCTCGGATATACGCTGACACAGCTCAAGAACTCAGTTACTCGCAAGACGACGGCGTGTTTCGAACCGGCGCTCGATTACGTCGTGCTCAAAATGCCCCGGTGGGACCTTGCGAAATTTGAGGGGGCCGCAACGCAGATCGGTACCGAAATGAAGAGCGTAGGCGAGGTCATGGCCATCGGCAGAAGCTTTGAAGAAGTATTGCAAAAAGCGATCAGGAGTCTCAACATCGGGGCGGACGGATTTACCTCGCAGCGTAACGGTAACTTCCGTATACCGCAGTACCAAAAGGAGATCAAAGTGCCGACCACGCGCCGCATATTCGCGCTCGCGGAAGCCTTGCGCAAAGGTGTCCGCGTCGAAAAGCTGCACACGATGTCCCTCATTGATCCCTGGTTCCTGCACAAGATGAAACACATTACCGACGTCGAAAAGAAGATCAAGCGCGCGCGACTTGACCGAAACCTCATGCTCGAAGCAAAGCGCGCCGGCTTCAGCGACATGCAGATCGCCACGATCCGCAAGAGTTCGCATGATAAGGTCCGCGCGCTTCGCAAGAAGCTCGGCGTCCTTCCGTGCATCAAGCAGATCGATACGCTCGCCGGCGAGTTCCCTGCGAAGACCAATTACCTCTACCTTACGTATCACGGCATCGAGCACGACATCGAGCGCGGCGAGCACCACATGGCGGTGGTCGGCTCGGGGCCTTACTGCATAGGCTCATCTGTGGAATTCGACTGGGCGTGCGTCCAAGCGCTCGGCACCCTCAAACGCGAGGGATTCGACACCATCATGATCAACTCCAATCCGGAAACCGTTTCCACGGATTACGACGTATCCGACCGTCTCTACTTCGAAGAGCTCACGCTCGAGCGCATTCTCGACATTGTTGAATTCGAGAAGCCGAAGGGTGTCTGCATATCGACCGGTGGCCAGATCCCGAACAATCTCGCGCTCCCGCTCCACGCGCACCATGTCCCGATACTCGGTACGGACCCGAGCGACATCGACCGAGCAGAGGACCGCCATGTGTTCTCCAAGATGCTCGACCGTCTCGGCATTGATCAGCCTGCGTGGGTAGAGCTCACCACGACCCGTGCCGCAAAGAAGGCAGCGCTCGTACTCGGCTATCCGGTGCTCATTCGCCCGTCATATGTGCTCTCGGGTGCCGCGATGAGCGTTGTCTACGACGAGACTGAACTTGCGAAGTTCCTAAAACGCGCGGCGACCGTATCGAGCGAACATCCCGTGGTCATATCGAAATTTATCGAGAACGCGCGCGAGATCGAGATCGATGGCGTCGCATCCAAAGGCAAGCTTGTCATATATGCCATTACCGAACACGTCGAGAACGCGGGAACGCATTCGGGCGACGCCACGGTGGTCCTACCGCCACAGCGAACGTACCTCGAGACGATCCGCCGCGCAAAATACGGTGCAAAACAGATCGTTCGCGAACTCAATATCACGGGACCTTTCAACATCCAGTTCCTCGCTAAAGCGAACAAGCTCCAAGTCATCGAGTGTAACGTGCGCGCCTCAAGAAGCTTTCCGTTCGTTTCCAAGGTCACTGGTTACAATTTTATCGACATCGCGACTCGTGCCATCCTCAATAGGGACGTGAAGGGCGAATATCACACCGTCGAGCTTGATACGGTCGCGGTGAAGTCGCCGCAATTCTCCTTTAGCCGCATCAAGGGCGCCGATCCGCGCACGTCAGTAGAGATGGCATCCACGGGCGAGGTCGCGTGCTTCGGTGACTCGTATGCGGAAGCGCTCATCAAATCCATGGTTGCCGCCGGTTTTCGTCTTCCAAAAAAGAACATCCTCCTCTCCCTCGGCGGCGAGGAAAACAAGGTAAAACTCCTACCTTCGGTACAAAAGCTCTTCGATATGGGATTCCGCCTGTATGCGACCGAGCACACGGCAGATTTTCTTAACTCCAATAAGATCAAGTGCAAACGCGTGTTCAAGCTCCACAACAGAAAAATGCCGAATGTGTCGGAACTCGTGGACTCGAAAGATCTCGACCTCATCATAAATATTCAGGCGCGCGCGCTCAAGCCATCGGAGGACGGATTTATCCTGCGTCGCAAAGCGGTGGACATGAACATTCCGCTTATTACGAACCGACAGCTCGCGGAGGGTTTCATTGCCGCACTTTCCGAAACATGTCCGGGAGGAGTGTGCCAATTTCTGCCTGCAAAGTCATGGCAGGAGTACCGCGAATAATCAATAGACCTCCCACCCCGTACAGAACGCTGGGATGAGAGGCCTTTCGCACTGACGCGACAAAACGCAACGATACGCGTACGCATTACATCGCACTCTACGCTACGCTACAAACGGTAGCCGTGCGGAGCCTTCGCCATATGATGGCTTGAGTGATGTTGCTCGCGTGGGCTGCGCAAGAATATACCAACAGCATCTTTACGCGTCAAGAAAGTCGTTTCTTCTTCAATATGCGCTTCAAGTAGTATCCTGTGTGTGAGCCTTCTGTGCGTGAGACCTCTTCCGGCGTGCCTTTTGCGACGACAGTACCGCCACGCTCACCGCCCTCCGGGCCCATGTCGATAAGATAATCGGCACATTTGAGCACATCGAGGTTGTGCTCTATGACGACAACGGAATTCCCCTTCTCGACGAGCTTCTGAAGAATATCGATAAGTTTAGAGACGTCGTCATAATGGAGGCCGACGGTCGGCTCATCGAGCAGATAGATGCTCTTGGTGATGTGCGGACGATACAGCTCCGATGCTATCTTCACGCGCTGCGCTTCCCCGCCCGAGAGCGTCGTCGCACTCTGACCAAGCTCTAGATACGAAAGCCCCACATCATCGAGCGACTTAAGACGATCGTGGACCGCAGGAATGTCCTCGAAGAACACCATCGCCTCTTCGACGGTCATCGTAAGAACGTCATGGATGCTCTTTTTCTTATACTTCACTTCAAGCGTTTCCTTCATAAAGCGTTTCCCGTTGCATACGTCGCACGTCACATAGACCGTGGGGAGAAAATGCATCTCGACAGCAACAAGACCGTTTCCCTGACACGCCTCGCAACGGCCGCCTTTGACGTTGAATGAAAAGCGTCCCGGTCCCCAGCCGCGTGCTCGGCTTTCCTCGCTCATGGCGAACATATCGCGGATATGCGTCCACGCGCCCGTGTACGTCGCAGGGTTCGAACGCGGCGTGCGCCCTATGGCCGATTGATCTATGAGTATCGCACGGCCGACGTATTCAGTGCCGGAGAACTCCTTCATGTTGTATATCTTCGCGGTGCGAAATCGCTTGTCGAAACGTGCCTGAAGATTGCGATGAAGCATTTCATACAGGAAGGTTGATTTGCCTGAGCCCGACACGCCAGTGACACCCACCAGCTTTCCCAGCGGGATGTCTACGTTCAGGTTCTTTATATTGAATTTATTGCCGCCTCGTATCTTGATCTTGCCTCGATCGGCGGTACGGCGCTTTGTGGGCACCGCTATCGCCTCCTCCTCGCGGAGATATGCAAGCGTGCGTGACCCGGACGTATTGGTCTTTGACGTGAGCAGCTCTTCAAGCCAGCCCGCCGCAACGATATTTCCCCCGTGCGTGCCCGCACCGGGACCGATATCTACGATGTAGTCCGATGCATAGATGGTGTCCTCGTCGTGCTCGACCACGATGACGGTGTTGCCGAGGTCGCGCAGATGCTTGAGCGTCGTGATGAGCTTGTCATTATCACGTTGGTGGAGCCCGATGGTCGGTTCGTCGAGTACATACAGCGCGCCGACGAGTCCCGAGCCCAGTTGTGACGCAAGACGGATGCGTTGTGCTTCGCCTCCGGAGAGCGTATTCGCTTTGCGGTCGAGCGTGAGATATTCAATACCCACGTTAAGCATGAACTGCAGACGCGAGGTGATTTCTTTTATCACCTGTCGCGAGATCTCCTCTTCCTTTTTCGAGAGCTTCAGTCCGCTGAAAAATGTCATGGCGTCTTCGATCGAGAGCGCCGACAATGTCACGATATTCTTCCCTCCTGCCGCCCCGTTATGCTGTGCGGGGACGTGCACTTTGCCGAGGAATACGTTGAGCGCTTCGGGACGCAAACGCGCACCGTGGCAAACGTCGCACACTTCGTCGCCGAAGAAGTACTTGGTACCGAGTCCCTTGCACTCGGGGCATGCCCCGTACGGTGAGTTGAACGAAAAAAGGCGCGGCTCGACTTCGGGAAATGAGAAGCCGTCGTACGGACACATGAACTTCGCCGATACGATGTGCGACGTGCCAGCGGGATCCGTGATGCGGACAAGTCCATCGCTTTCGTGAAGAGCACGCTCGATCGCTTCGCTCGATCGCTCAAGACTTCCCTTCGCATCGTCCTTAAACTCCGAAACGAAGAGTTCATCCACTACGACATCGATATCGTGACGGTCATTCTTGCTGAGCTCGATGCGTTCGCGCAGCGATTTCTCTTCTCCGTCGATCACGACCTTCTCGAATCCTTTCGCGAGAAGATCATAGAGAAGCTGATAGTACTCACCCTTGCGTCCGACCACGACAGGGGCGGATATTCGCACTTTTGCGGAAGATACACCTTTGATCAACTTCTTATCGGTCTTCGCAAGCTTCGACTTGCGGGCCTTCTCGACCATTTCAAGCACCGACTCGAGTATTTCCTCATTGGAGAGCTTGCGGACCTCACGCCCGCATACCGGACAATGCGGATGTCCGATGCGTGCATAGAGAACGCGCAAATAGTCATAGATCTCCGTGATCGTCGCGACGGTCGAACGCGGATTGTTCGAGCGGCTCTTTTGGTCGATCGAGATCGCAGGCGAAAGTCCCGTTATCTCGTCAACATCCGGCTTTTGCATCTGGCGAAGGAATTGTCGTGCATACGCCGAGAGCGACTCGACGTACTTGCGCTGTCCCTCGGCAAAGATCGTATCGAATGCGAGCGACGACTTTCCGCTGCCCGAAAGACCCGTGAATACGATCATCTTGCCACGCGGCAATTCCACGTTCACGTTCTTGAGATTGTGCGTACGAGCCCCTTTTATGATTATTTTATCCTCCATGCAAATGATTCTGACCCCCGCTTTGCGCTAGGGGTTGGTATGGGCCACTATACCATAATCCCTTTTTTAAAAACGAAGACCGGCCACGTGGCCGGTCCTTAGTGCTGTGTGCGGTGTGTTGTCCGCACAGGTGCTGTCGGGTCGAAAGTTTCCGTTCTCTAGAATCGGAACGGGCCCTTCACACCCACGCGGATCGCCGAATCCCACTTGCCGAGCGAGTTCACCTCGTCAGCGCGTCCATCGGTGATGACGGCTTCGACGAACAGTGTCGCCGTCGTCGCAGGCACGGTCACCGAGAAGCTCGGGACCATATAGACGATCGGCCCCTTGTTCGGGAACGGCGTGGACAGATAGCCCCATGCGCCGATCTCAAAACCGATCGTCGGTTTCCACCCGGAGTCGATGATCCGCCAGCCGAGTTCGACGGAGGGACGGATCCCCAGCATTTCTTCCATGTCCAGATTGACGAAATGCTGCTCGTCGATGCGCAGTTTCGGCGTCACCGTCACCCCGTGGCCGAGATCGAAGGCCGCAGTCGACAGATCGAGCCGCGCATTGTAGACGTTCCAATGCGAGCCATCGCCGATGATGAAGTGATAGCCGGCGACGGTGGCGTCATAGTTCAGCCAGCCGATCGAGCCGCGTGGCCCAAAGCGAAGATCGAACTCGTCACCGACGCGGTCCTTCTTGGACACGCTGCCGAAGATCTCGACGTGGAACCCCTGTTCCGGGCCGCAATCCAGGATGCCCTGGGTCGAGGCGCCGTTGGTGACCGGGGTCCCGGTCGAGTCCATCAGGGATTTCGAGCTGCCGCGGAAAATGCCGAAGCATTCGAGCGCCGCTGGCGACTTGGTCGCCGACGGTGCCTTGTTTGCCACGTCCGCCGCAAACGCGGGGACGCAATAGCTGAGCGCTGCGAGCAAAAGCCCGCCAACATGTGCGATCGCGCGCATGGGCCACCTTCCTGTGATGCCGCCTAAGCAGCGTTACGTTCTCTTTACCGGTCGGATTATGCTACCTTTGCCACATTTCGTCAATATTAGAGCAATGCGGCCTCTTCGTGAAGCTCAACACCGAACTGCGCATATACTTCGAGCTTGATGAGCTGTGCGAGATTACGGACATCATGCGCCGTCGCATTGCCGGTATTCACCAGGTAGTTGGGATGCTGCATGCTCGCCTGTGCGTCTCCGACCGTGTGACCCTTGAGCCCCGCCTTCTCGATCAGCCACCCCGCGGGGACGCGGTTCTCGCGCGACTTCACTCCTTTTTCCGCTTCGAACATATCTATGATATTCCGCGGTGCGATCGGATTCATAAAAAAACTTCCCGCAGCCCGAACGTTTTGCAAATGCCTTTTCTCGCGCTCGACGATGGTTTCTTCTATCAAACGAGCGCTTTCATCGGCGTTCACCTGTCGCAACTCGACCGTGGCACTCGTCACGAGCCACTCGGGATGATCCTTGAAATAGCTATGGCGGTACGAAAAATCGGATTCCGCGTTAGAAAATGTCTTTTGTTCACCAGTGGCGGCATTCAGCGCACGAATTGATACTGCTACATCCTTTATTTCCGTGCCGAACGCTCCCGCATTGCCGCGAACCGCTCCTCCGATCGTACCCGGAATGCCCGCGAGTTTCTCCCACCCGCCGAATCCGTTCGATGATGCGGTCCGTATGAGAGAAAGCAGATTGCATCCGGCGTCTGCCGTAAGACTCTTTCCCTCAAATGCGTGTGCTCCTTCGACGATATGTATGACCAGCGCCTTCAGCCCCCCGTCGGGAATAAGCACATTACTGGCACCGGCAAGGACACACATCTTTACCCCCTGGTCGCGTGCCCAGTCCACGGCGTCCTTCAATTCTTCCGCATTTCTCACTTCCGTATAGAACTGAGCAGAACCCCCGATCTTGAAAGTCGTGAGTTCCCTGAGCGGCACGTCATTTCGGATCTGCAACATCAGCAAAGTGTACCTACACAATAGAAAAGCGAAAGTTATGCGTGGACCCCTCTTTGCCACAGTTCGCGTACCGTCTGGACCACTTCCGCCAAGCTGAGCGTGACTTTTACGATATAGCGTTCAGCACCGAGTTCGGTCCCGCGGAGAATATCATTCTCCTGGCCGAGGTTCGAAAGGATGATGACCCGTATATGCTTCAGCTCCGGGTCGCTTTTTATCTGTCTCAGCACCTCGAATCCGTCGATGCCGGGGAGCAGGATGTCGAGCAGCATGAGGTCGGGCTTCTCGCTCTTCGCGATCATGAGGCCTTCCTCGCCCGTTTGCGCACTGCGGATACGGAACTGCTTGCTCTGAAGCTCCTGCGCCAAAAGACCCGACAAAAGCGGATCGTCCTCAACGATGAGAATAAGCGGCCCGGTCTCTTCTTCCATTCGTCAATTATACACCTTTGGCAGGCGCAGGGGGCTTTGACGGAAGCGTTATCGT
>JBAYUL010000015.1:0-11237 GCA_041675105.1 Minisyncoccota bacterium | reverse complement strand
TTAGGCAAAGATACCTTACGGGTGTTAGCTGTGTGTAGAGGAGGGCCACAACACCATGGCCACACACGACGCGTTCACGGTCGCACCGTCTGCAGATCACTGGAACGGGTTTGCGATGCTCGCTGCGTTCCACATCCATTTTCTCGGTGCTGCGATGATGATCGTCCCGGAGCTGGTCGCCCACGGCATGACCGGGCAGATCCGGCCGGTCGAGAAGTCATCGAAGAAAGAACTCGGAGTTCAAAAGTGAGTTCGGCTGAACTCCAATGATCGGTTCTTGTGCGGCGCATCCAGCGCCGCACAAAGCTTTTATATTACGAAACGGAGCTTTGAGCCCCCCGTCGCTTTGCTATAGTAGGTACTCATGAAGCGCGTTGCGGTCATCGGTGGAGGGATATTTGGCTGCACTGCGGCCATCTATGCCGCGCGCGCGGGGCACGAAGTGCATCTCTTCGAAAAAGAAAAAGATCTCCTTCAATCTGCTTCGGGCATCAATCAGTACCGTTTGCATCGCGGGTATCACTATCCGCGCAGTCCCGAGACCGCCTTCTCTGCTCTCCATGCGGAAACAACGTTCAGAGAAGAGTATGGGGGATCGGTGATCGATGGAGGCAGGCACCTCTATGGAATAGCGCGCGAGGGAAGTCTGGTGAGCGCCAAGCAATTTCTCGATTTTTGCGATGCGCAGGAGCTCGCGTACAAGAAAGTCGATGTGCCGGAACTCGTCGACCGGGCAAAGGTCGAGCTCGTTATCGAAGGCGTGGAGGCACGGTTCGACCCGGATATTCTGCGCACGCTCGCAAAACAGAAGCTTGAGGAAAGCGGTGTCACCGTGCATCTCGGTGTATCCGCGGACGCGTCACTGAGCGATTCATTCGACAAGATCGTCATCGCTGCGTATGCGAATACCAATGAGGTGCTTGGCTTGTTCTCGGAGACGAGCAGCGAGTATCAGTTCGAGATATGCGAGAAGCCGGTCGTGTCGCTTCCCGCGAGTTTCGGCATGACCGACCTTGTCATTCTCGACGGCCCCTTTATGTGCGTGGATCCTTTGGGCAAAAGCGGTCTCTATGTGCTCGGCAACGTCGTGCATGCGATACACGCGACCAATGTCGGTCAAAAGCCCGAAATTCCCGAGCGCCTCAGGCCGCTCCTCAATGCGGGTATCGTGAAAGACCCTCCCGTTTCGAACTACGGGAAGTTCATCGAGGCCGGCGTGCCATACATTCCGCTCCTCAAGAAAGCGAAGCACGTAGGGTCTCTCTACACCATCCGTACTGTGTTGCCGCGTGTAGAAAAGACCGACGCGAGGCCGACGCTCGTCACTCCGGTGGACGAGAAGTGCATACAGATATTCTCCGGGAAGATCGGCAATTGCGTTGAGGCGGCGATCAGGGCGACCTCACTTCTTTAACTTTTCGGTTTGTACTTTTTGTCTCGGAAAGCCTTAAGACCTTCTTTTTCCATTGCACGGTTTGTTGCTGCTTCCGGAGTCGCGTCAACGGCGGCTGCCCACTTTTTATACATCGGGTGTCGGGCCGCGAGGACATCCTCGACGATAAGCCAATCAATCGCGATCCCTTTCTCTTTAAAGTACGGATTCGCGTCGAACATTTCCTTCGCGCGCTCAAATTGGAATCTGGGCGAAAGCACTGCGATGCGGCGTCTCTTCGATGCGCTCGGGTTCTTTTCCAGATAATCGATCACGTTCTCAACGTTGCCCATCGTATGACTTGCGGAAGCGGTGCCCATAGGGATGACCTTTTCCGGAGGCACGCCGTATCGTGTGGTGATAAGGCGGGCAAGTTCTTGTGAGCGCGATGCGCGCTCTCCCGTTTCCGGATTGATATTGCTGCCGCCGGTCACGAGCAATTTTTCAGCGTCAGCCTGAATGTGGCTCGCCGCGATGGCGCGCGCCTTTCCCATAACTATTCGGCCCGAATATTCCTCGGGCTCCATGATCGTCGGAAAGTCCCACTGTTTGTTCTCGGCATTCCACCGCATGACGGCTCCAAGGACGACGATGGCATCGTATTTCGGCTCCTTTTCATTGCGGTCGATGTTCGAAGGTACGTTGAATGACATGGAGAAATTATATCAGCGTTATGCAAGCATTTCGTGGATCTCGAGTACGCGCGCGCCGAAGTCCCCGGCGCTTACCGGCGCAGGGCCGCCCGCCGCCGCATCAAGGAATGCTCGCATCTCTCTCGTGAGAGCCTGGTCGGAGTTATCGAATACAACCTCTTCGTTCTTGTACAGCTTCGTTCCGCTCCACGAGAGAGTTGTACCATCCGCGAACGTTGCGGTGACGGAGTGAGCATCCACCTTTGATGTCCTGTCGATGGCGGTAACGAATTCGAATTGTTCGTAGGAGAGAACGGTTTCGATCCGGTCACAGGCGGTTTCCACTGCTTCGCGCATCGTGACGGCCGCTTTCTGTGGCATACCAAATAGGTCGTAGGCGATCGAAAGGTAGTGAGTGAGGAGCGCGTTATCAATAGTGTCGGTGAAGGTCCCATATTTCGTTCGGACGCATTGCACACGCGTGGGGGTCGTGTTTTTTATGAGACGTTTGAATTCCTGATGCGCCGGGTGGTAGAGGAGGGTATAGCCTGTCACGATGGCTCGAGCATTCTCTTGTGCAAGCTGCGCGAGCGCGTGTGCCTCGGCGGAAGTTCGCGTAAGGGGCTTTTCACAAAGGACGTGTTTGCCCGATCTGAGAGCGGCACTCGCGATCTCAAAGTGGGTAGGGACGGGAGTCGCGATCGCCACCGCCCGTATCGAAGGGTCGGCGCAGATGTCGTCCACAGAAGCCCGTTGTACATGCGCCAGCCCGAGATCGCTCGTCTTCGAGGCGAAGTAGGTAAGCTCGCTCGCCTGGTCGAGTTCCCGCGCGATGTTCTTGCCCCACCTGCCGACACCGATAACGGCGGTTTTTAGGCGCTGTTGTTCCATTGCACTCTACGGTAGCATAGACGGAATGAAAGCGCTTCTTACCACCGGTATCTTTTTTCCCGACGTCGGGGGACCTGCGATACATGTGCGCAAGATCGCCGAACATCTTGCGGGCCGGGGCTGGCAGGTGACGGTCGTCGCATTTGGTGAGCTGGCAGATGGCTCGGAACCGTACCGCGTGGTGCGCGTGAGTCGCGCGCGCGGCAAGCTTCTCTCATGGCTCCTCTATGCGATAGCTATCGCGCGCGAGTCATTCCGGCATGATGTCCTGTACGCCTTCGACCTCACGACGGCGGGCATTCCGACGGCGCTTTTCTCACGGATGCTCGGCAAGCCGTTCATGCTTCGCATCGGAGGCGATCCTATCTGGGAACGCATCGTCGAAAAGGGCGAACGATTCTTGCCGATGCGCGCGTACTACGAACAGGAACTCTTTAAAAAGGATAAGCCGATGCTCTACCGCACGATCCGTTCCGTCGTGCGCTCGGCCGATACCATCGTCGTGTATTGCGACTTTATACGGGATATCTATGTGAAGCACTACGGGGTGGACGAGAAAAAGATCATACAGATCAAGAATCCGTTCCCATCGAAAAAACCGGTGACCCTTGAGAGCGGTACATTCACGTTCCTTTTTGCCGGGAGATTCGTTTCCTACAAGAATCTCGCGACTGTGCTGCGGGCGTTCGAGGGAGTTGCCAAGAGGCACTCGAATGCGCGCCTCGTCCTTATCGGGGACGGGCCGGAAGAGAGCGCGCTCAAAAGAATGGCCGCGCCGATGAGTTCCCTTGTCGAAATAATTCCCAAAGTGGACCAGAAAACGTTGTTCGCGCGTATCAATACGTCGTCGGTCGCACTCGCTCCCGCGCTCACGGAATTCAATCCGAATTTCATTCTTGAGAGCCTGGCGCTCGGCAAACCTGCTCTCATCAGCCGCGACAACGGCCTTTCGGAGCAGCTTCCGGATCATATGCAATTCGATCCGCTTGATGAAGGCTCGCTCGAATCCGCTATGGAGTTCATCGTTCACGCCGCGAACTACCAAGAAGCGCTCCGATACGTTTCAGAGCTCCGGCTCGATCAGACATGGGACAAGGTCGTCGCCGAACATGCGCGTATTCTTGAACAAAGTCGAACGGCACGGTGATTTGATGCAGGCCTCAATTACGGCTAGAATGCGCGGATGCGTGTACTCGTACTCTCCACCGACTGGAACGCTTTCAATGAAAGGAGCGCCGTCACCAGGCGCTTCCGAATGCAGGCACGCACCGTCGAGCGCATGGACGTGCTCGTACCGCACGGGCCGAAGCAACTCCTTCAGATAGCGGGCAATGCCGCCGTGCGCGGCTTTGGGCTGGGGCGCCTTTTGGGCTCATTGCGCACCATTGCGGCAGGCACGAGGATCCAGCGGCCCGACGTCGTCAGCGCGCAGGACCCATTCCTGGTAGGGCTCATCGCGTGGGTCATCGCCAAGTCGCGCGGCTCGAAGCTCCATGTGCAAGTGCACACCGATCTCTTCGACCCGCAGTTCTCTTCGCGCTCGGTCGGCAACCGTCTGAAGATCCTGCTCGCTCGATTTATATTGTCGCAGGCGGATGCGGTACGCGTGGTCTCAAAACGCATTGCGGATTCACTGGTCACTCGGGGTTTCAAAGCGCCGACGGTGCTTCCCGTGTTCGTCGATATCGAGAACCTTTTGAAAGCGGAACCGATCGATCGAAGCGCGCGCTATCCGCAATTCAAGAAATTGATACTGGTGGTGTCGAGATTGGAAAAAGAAAAGAACGTTGCCGCCTCCATCCGTGCCTTCAAAGAGATACTAGAAAAAGAGACGATGGCCGGACTCGTGGTGATAGGGAGCGGCTCGCAGCGCCTGTCACTCGAGGCGCTTGCGAAAGACCTCGGTATTGCAGAGAGGGTGGTCTTCGAAGGCGCGCAGGACCCGTTCCCGTTCTATAAAAGTGCGGATCTCGTACTCGTCACCTCGGAGTATGAAGGGTTCGGCATGGTCATCGTCGAGGCGCTCGCGGCAGGTTGCCCCGTCGTATCGTATGACGTGGGACTTGCCCGCGAAGCGGGGGCTATCGTCGCGACGCCTGCGGATCTGCCGCGGGTCGCGATCGCCGTTCTTTCGGAGGGGAAGCGCGGAAAGCTCTCTTTGGATCTGCCGAATGAAGTCGAGTATCGCGATCTGTGGTACGCGGATATCGCATCCACCGATGCTGAGCGCCGTACGATCGAGAAAAAGATCGGCGGGGAGAAGCCGACGGTCGGATTTATAGGGCAGGGATTTATCGGCAAGAATTATGCGGATGAGCTTGAGGGCAGGGGATATACCGTCGTGCGATTTGCTCTGGAAGAGCCGTATCGACAGAACAAGCACAAGATAAAAAACTGCGACATCGTATTCATTGCGGTGCCGACACCGACGACTCCCAAGGGTTTTAGTGACACGATCGTCCGCGAGGCCGTCTCGCTCGTCGGCGAAGGCAAGGTCGCGGTCATCAAATCCACGATGCTTCCCGGCATGACGATGGAGATACAAAAACAATTCCCGAAACAGGTCGTCATGCATTCGCCGGAATTCTTGCGGGAAGCGACCGCGGCATATGATGCAGGGCATCCGGACCGCAACATCATCGGTATTTGCACCGACACGCCCGAAGTGCGCGCGCTGGCACAAAAGGTGATCTCGATCCTTACGCCCGCGCCATTTGAGCTCGTGTGCTCTGCGATAGAGGCGGAGTTCATCAAATATGCGGGGAATAACTGGCTCTATATCAAGGTCGTGTACGTCAATATGCTCTACGACTTCGTGCGAAAGATGGGCGGCAATTACGATGCAGTACGCGACGCGATCGCAGCGGATCCTCGCATCGGACGCTCTCATCTCGACCCCATTCATCAGAGCGGACACGGAGGTCCTGTGGGCAGAGGCGCCGGCGGGCACTGCTTCATAAAAGATTTTGCAGCATTCCGTTCGATGTATGAGAACGTGTTCCCTGAGGATGCCGCCGGTATCGAAGCGCTGAAGGGGCTTGAGCGGAAGAACATCACACTATTGCGGGACACCAACAAAGACCTCGACCTGCTCGAAGGTGTCTATGGTAAATAAACCGTCACGCTTGCTCATCACGACACAAGTCGTCGATCGCACGGACCCGTTCCTCGGATTCTTCCACGGATGGCTCGCGGAGCTGGCAACACACTTCGAGCACATTCATGTCATTTGTCTGAAGGAGGGTGAGCATTCGCTCCCTGCAAATGTCACGGTCCACACACTGGGTAAGGAACGCGGGAGGTCACGCGCCGGCTACATATTCAGTTCTCTAGCGTATGCATGGCAGCTTCGTCGCGAGTACGACGTTGTGTTCGTGCACATGAACCAGGAATACATCCTCGTTGCCGGCTGGCTATGGAAGCTCCTCCAGAAGCCGATATATCTATGGCGGAATCACTACGCAGGGGGAATCCTTACTGACCTCTCGGCGTTCTTCGCGAAAAAAGTATTTTGCACCTCGCGTTTCTCATACACCGCAAAGTATAAAAAGACGGTGTTGATGCCCATCGGCGTCGACACTGAATTATTCACTCCGAACCCTTCTCTTCGAACGCCGCGCTCAGTACTCTTCTTTAGTCGTTTCGCTCCCGTAAAAAGACCCGACATGTTGCTTGAGGCGCTCGGTATTCTCTATAGGGAGGAGATCCGCTTCCAAGCATCCTTCTATGGTACGGCGCTCCCGCATCACGCCGAGTATCGCGAACGAACGGTTCGCCGCGCGGAAGAGATAGCGCCGCATTGCGTCACGTTCCATGAAGGCGTCCCTCATTCGGAAGCGCGCGCAATATTCAATGCACACGAAATATTCGTGAATCTTTCCGCGAGCGGCACCTATGATAAGACGATGTTCGAGGCGGCGGCGTCCGGCTGTGTGGTGGTCGCAGCCAGCGAGGACTTCGCCTCAATTGCGGGGAGCCGCTTTCATGTCGCTGAAAATGCACACTCGGTAGTGGTGGCGTTGCGCGAACTTCTGGCGCTTTCGCCCGAGGAGCGTTCGAATATTGCGTCCCGCTTCCGCGACACCCTTATCGCCGGTCAGAGCCTCAAGTCGCTCGCAATGAGACTGGAGCAGGAGCTAGCCTCATGATGCATTCGTGTCTATAATGCGCGGCATCACCGCTCTTCGGCGTATATGAAAACTGCACTCATCACAGGCTCGGCAGGTCTCATCGGTTCGGAATCGGCCCGTTTCTTTGCCGAGAAAGGATATGCCATCGTCGGCATCGACAACAACATGCGCGAGTATTTCTTCGGAGCCGAAGGAAGCACCGAATGGAACCGAAAGAAGCTGGCGAGCGATCTTGGTGCTGGTTATACGCACTATGCGGTCGATATCCGCGAGAAGGATGCGATCGAACCTATCCTTGAAAAGCACACGCCGGATATCGTCATTCATACCGCGGCGCAGCCGAGTCATGATTGGGCCGCCAAAGAGCCGTACACGGATTTCTCGGTGAATGCGCTCGGTACGCTTGTGATGCTTGAGAGCACGCGGAAGTTCGCGCCGGATGCGACCTTCATCTTCACCTCGACCAATAAAGTGTACGGTGATCAGCCGAATTTCCTTCCGCTTGTCGAAAAAGAGACGCGATGGGAGGTCGATCCGTCCCACAAATTCGCAAAGGGGATCGACGAGACCATGTCCATCGATCAGACGCTTCATTCCGTATTCGGCGCCTCAAAAGTCGCCGCGGATGTGATGGTGCAAGAGTATGGAAGGTACTTCAAAATGAAAACGGGCGTGTTCCGTGGGGGCTGCCTTACGGGGCCTATGCACAGCGCCGCAGAGCTCCACGGCTTTCTGGCGTATCTCGTCAAGTGCATCATATCCGGAAAGCCGTACACGATATTCGGATACAAGGGTAAGCAAGTACGCGATAACATCCATGCACACGACCTGGTCAATATGTTCTGGCACTACCACCAGGCTCCGCGACACGGCGAGGTATACAACGCGGGCGGCGGCATTGAGTCCAATATCTCGATGCAGGAGGCGATCGCAAAGATAGAAGGACTGACGGGTAAGAAGGGGAACATCACGTATTCCGACGAAGCGCGCGTCGGCGACCACATCTGGTATATTTCCGACCTCACGAAATTCAAATCGCACTATCCCTCGTGGAAGCTCACATACGTAATGGACGATCTTCTAAAGGAAATGTGCACCGCCGCCCAAAAGTAACATGCACAAGTTTGCCCGCTACGTTATCTCCGGGGTCGCCGCTACTGCGACAAACCTATTCATTGCATACCTCTTTACGGATGTATTGGGCATTTGGTATGTCCTGTCGACAGCCGTAGGATTTTGCATCGCGCTCTCGGTAAGCTTCGGGCTACAAAAGTTCTGGACTTTCCGTCATAACGAACTGGCAAGAGTACATATGGAGGCGACGCAATTCGTCCTGGTCGCCGTTGCCGGGCTCGCATTCAACACAGCCTTCGTATACACGCTTGTTGAGTACTCTCATTTCAATTATCTTATCGCGCAAATATGCTCGGGGGTATTCGTCGCCGTCGCTAATTTCTTCTTCTATCACTTTATTTTTCATCGAAAGCGGGCCTCGCTTTCTTCGATGTGGAATGAAGAACTTAATGAGTTCGGGAGAGGCATCGTTATAGCGGGGGGAATTGCGATCGCTTTGCTTGCGCTCAAGCTATTGGGTATCGGACTGCCGCTCCATCAGGATGAATGGAAGACGGCGCGAGTCATCCTCGAAGGCGCGGCTGCGTCCGGAACGTACTTTCAGCATCCTCCACTAGCGGGCCTTCTCTTTCGGGCAGCCGGCACACTGGTGCCTCCGGAGCTCTTTCGACTGCTGCCGCTATTTTTTACGGCAGCCTCGTATGCGCTGTTCTACCTTATCCTTGAGGCCCGTGTAGGAGTACGCGCGGGAATCCTCTCGATCGCGCTTTTTGGCACCGTGGCATACGGCACGCTCGCGGCGCTCATGTTCGACATCGACGGTGCGATATTGCCTTTTTTCATGCTGCTTGCAGTGTATGCATACGACCGGTGGCGAAACAGCGTGGGGAGAGAGCGGATACTCTATGCCGTTCTCCTTTTCGCCGCGCTCACCCTCGGATTCCTCGTGAAATTGAGTTTCGTAATCGTTGTTGGCGCGATTCTCCTGGACTATCTCTATGAAAGGCGGAAGGATATAACAGCGCATGAAATTTGGCGCATAGGGGGATTGTTGGCATTATTTATCGCGATTGCGGGGATCAGTATCGCTGGCGCCAGTTTCGTATATCCGGCATTCGATACAAACGGGATGGTATCTCACGCACTTTCGTATGTCAGGGGATTTCACAGGAATTGGGCGCAGGTCGTATTTGAGGGCGTAAAGTCGTTTCTGTATATCGGACCGCTCGCATTCGCGTGGTTGCCGTTTGCTTCGCGTGAAAACGTCGAGCGCACACGCATTTTTCTCATCTACCTCGGGCTTGGTTTTCTCTTCTATTTCGTGCTGTTCGATTTCTCGCAGGGCGCACTCGACAAATACCTGATGTTCACCATTGTGCCGCTTTGCGCTATCGCCGGCGTGACGCTTGCGGGCCATCTTCCTCGCCGTTCGGAATGCACATTCGGATATATCGTGACACTTATTATCGGCGGTTTTTTTATTCTTGCATTGAATTTCCTTCCACACGACGTGCTATCGCTCTACCCGAAAGCCCAATGGGCAACACATGTGCTCTCGCTGCATTGGAATATTCTTATCCCATTCATGGGTGGGTCCGGCCCGACGGGATTTTATGTTTCATTCCTCTTTATTGTCGCATCATTTATTGTGTCTGGCGGCGTAGCGTTTCTTGCCTTCGCACGACCGGGACTACGTAGTCTCGCTGTCGGGGCTCTCTTGGTGTTGAGTTTTTTGTATGCAGGCGTCTTTACGGAAGAATTTCTGTTTGGCCGGATCAATGGCAGCACGACGAAAGTCGTCCGCGAAGCAGTTGCGTACATACATGATTCAAACGAGGTGAGTACAATTATCACTCATAACGACATCGGTGCCTTTGAGCTCTGGCAAATGGGCAAGTATGCCGGCCGCTTCTATGCAGTGCCGCAGTACGAGGACGAGCATAGAGCGCTGTTTGCGTCTCACACAGGTCAGTACCTGGTCGTTGATATGCCGCGCTGGAGCGAAGATAGCTTCTACGCGAAATTCTTTTCTTCATGCCGCGCCACCTTTTCTTCCTCTTCGGGAGTGATCTCCGCCCGCGTGTATGTGTGTCCTGAAGCGGCGGCTCCTCATAAATAGCCGGCACCTAGATATCTTTTGAATTACGTTCTTCGAACATTCGTCTTGACGCATATAGTGTCGCTACGTACACTGAACCCATGAAAATCGAGGTGTTGAAGCCCTCCTGCAATTTGGAGACGGTTCGCGACGGTCGCGGTGGGATTTTTACATGGCTTCCAAAAGACCCGCTCGTCGAGTTCAACATGCTTTACTTCCAGCCCGGAAAGACGAGGGGACACCACTTTCATCCTGAATTCAACGAGTATTTTCTCGTTGTTGAAGGCTCCGGTGTGATGGTGACGAAGGATTCCGAAGACGCTCCGGAAGAACAGATCCACATGAGCCGCGGTTCGTGCGTCCGCACGCCGATGGGCGTATCGCATGCGTTCTATGCAATTACAGCAGTTACCGCCATCGCGATGCTCTCCAAGAGGTGGGATGACTGCGATCCGCCGATCACTCGTGTCGAGCATCTGAAGAACCCCGACCAAGGAAAAAAGTAGCTCATGGCTCGGATTGCCATAGTGGGCGCAAAAGGGTACGTAGGAGGTGCTCTAAGCGCGGCGCTTGCGCGCGATGCGTCATACACCGCGGTACGAGTTACACGTGACAATTACACGGAGATGCAAAAGGGGGAGTACGATATTCTCGTCAACTGTGCGATGCCGAGCGGTAGATTCTTTGCAAAAAATAACCCGGAACAGGATTTCATCGAAACAGTGAAAAAGACGGGCGATCTGCTCTACGAGTGGAAATTCAAGAAATTCGTGCAGATAAGCACGGTTTCTGCGCGATGCCAATTGGATACGGTATACGGGCGTCACAAAGCGGCGGCAGAGAAGTTGTGCGATTTTGGTGACAACCTCATCGTCCGCCTCGGAGCCATGTACAGCCCGGACCTCGCGAAGGGAGTACTCGTGGATATGATGCAAGGCAAGAAAGTATTTGTGGACGGAGAGAGCCGGTACTGCTTCACG
>JBAYUL010000014.1:0-11275 GCA_041675105.1 Minisyncoccota bacterium | reverse complement strand
TTTCCGCGCGAGTTCAATGATGTCGAGCATACGCTTGTCGTGCCCCTCTATTTCGGCGTGGCGCGTGATCTCGATGTAGCAGTCGTCGCCGAAGATCTTTGCGTGCCAGTCGAGCGATTCGGCCGCTCGATCAGCGGCATCATGGCGCAGGAGATACGCGTGCTCACCGCCGTGCGACGGCAGTATCGCGAGAAGACCATCGCGGTGTTTCTCGATAAGCTCCCGGTCGATACGGGGGCGTACATGAAAGCCTTCGAGGTACGACGCAGATACCAGCAAGAGCAGGTTCTGGTATCCGGCCTGATCTTTGGCGAGGAGGACGAGGCGTCCCGGATTGTCGTCGGTGCGGTGCTCTTTGTCGAAGCGCGTACGCGGCGCGACGAAAAAATCGACGCCGAGGATGGGTTTCAGCCCTTGCTCTTTGCACTCCTTATAGAAATCAATGGCACCGTACATGTTGCCGTTGTCGGTCAGCGCGAGCGCGGTCTGTCCGTCGGCCTTTGCCGCTGCGACGAGGTCGGCGGTCTTCGGGAGTGCTTCGAGGAGGGAATAATGCGAGTGCGTATGAAGATGGACAAAATCGCGCGCGCTCATAAAAGCCAGTATACACTCCCGCTTTTCCGGTCATTTCTCGGTAAACGGTGGCATTTGTCCTGGTACTATTGCTGTATGAAGTATCTCATCGGTATCGACGAGGCGGGTCGGGGACCGCTCGCCGGTCCGGTGTCCGTAGGAGCGGTGATGGTACCGATGGATTTTGATTTTTCGCTCGTCGAGGGCGTCAGAGATTCCAAGAAATTGTCCGAGAAGAAGCGCGAGACGCTGTTCGCACGTTTCGAAGAGCTCCAGGATGGCGGACAACTGTCTTTCGCGGTCGCATTTTCGTCCGCTTCGATCATCGACACGCGCGGCATTGTGTTTGCTATACAGTCCGCGCTCTCACGTTGCCTTCAAGAACTTAGAAAGGACCGTCCTTTTTGTAAAAAGGACGGTCCTTTCTACGAAGTACTTTTAGATGGCGGTCTTAAGGCTCCGGATGAATATCTGAATCAGAAGACCATCATCCGTGGCGACGACTCCGAGCCGGTCATATCGATGGCGTCGATCGCGGCCAAGGTATTACGCGACCGGCATATGGTGGAGATATCGTCTCAGTATCCGACGTACGGATTCGACATACATAAGGGGTATGGCACTCTCGAGCATCGTCGCGTTCTCATCCGTGAAGGGCTTTCTTCGGAGCATCGTGCGACCTTCTGTAAAAATTTGCGTATCAAGGATAAATCACTATAGTCAAATGAGGTAATAGGCACAGGAGGGCCGTCTGGCCATGCAGAAAATCGATCGTATGGCGCTCAACGCGGCCGTGCAGCTGCTGCTTTCCGAAGGCGAAGAAGGATGGCTTGATGCAGCGCAGCTTGCCGTGGACGCCTGCATCAGGGCACCTCAGGAACCGGTGCACATCGGCAAGTACGCTCTTGTTCAGGGTGGCACCGCAACTAACATACTCCCGACTGGGCTTCAGTCGGAATTCTTCCGCCATCTTGTAGTGATTTCTTATCCTACCGGAAAGGCACATTCGGTCGTCCGCGTGACATGCGTCGCCACGAGACCGCCGTTTCGGTTTCGAGCCCGGATTGCGATTAGCGTCCTGTGGGTAGCGATACTTCGCGTCGTCGTGTTTGTGACTTCGTTTGGCCGGTGGCGGATACCGAGTGTACAGGTAGTGGTACGGAGTAGCGCAGCATCCACGGGTCAAGTGGTGCATACCACCAGAAAGGACTTGCCCGCAGGCGAGGTTCCCATTCAGGAGCTGTTGCGCAAGTTTCGTTAAGCCTGCGTCCCCGGCGACTCGCCGGGGACGACTTATTTGCATTATCACGGAAATATCTATATAGTAGCGCCAATATGGTAGTACGAATGCGGGTAAACCGCTCAAAGACAGGAAAGCGCCGTTCGCATCACGGTCTTTCGACCACGCGCGTCTCCACGTGCGAGTGCGGACAGCTCCGCCAATCACACCGCGCCTGCCCGAATTGTGGTAAATACAACGGCAAGGTCACCGTCGACATCGTTGCGCGGACGCAGCGCGAACAGCGACGCGCGAAGCGCAAGCAGACCGAACTCCGCGCGAGCGGCCAAGATACCGGTACGAAAGAAAAAGAGACGACTGAGAAGAAATAATCTTAGATGAACGTGTGAAGGAGTTTTCCACTACCTTCATCGCGTCTTTTTCTTTTTGCATGTACACTGTACCTATAGTTCCTTGTTCGTATGGCAAATAGACACCTCGCGCGATCAGTTGTTCTCCAAGTGCTCTTCGAGCGCGATTCAAACGGTTCCATGAACGTCGATGAGTGCATCGGACGCCTTGTCGATTACTCCAAAGAATTCGGGGCGCGCGATTCCGACCTCCCGTTCATGAAAGCGCTTCTCCAGATGGCGTGTGCCAAACAAAAGGAGATCGACGAGGTCATCGTGCGCGCCGCCCCCGAGTGGCCGCTCGAGAAGATCTCTGCCATTGACCGCAACATATTGCGTCTCGGTCTCACCGAGCTCCTCTACGCCGACCGTGCCCAGGTACCCGCGAAAGTCGCCATCAACGAAGCAATCGAATTGGCCAAGTCGTTCGGGAGCACAAGCTCCGGCCGCTTCGTCAACGGCGTGCTCGGAGCGGTGTATGTGGAACTCGGCGAACCCGGCAAGAACGAAGGTTCCGCGCGCAAGCTCCCTTCGGCAAAATCGGGTAAAATGCCGGTCGAGGAACTCGTCGGTGCGGTCGTATATGCACGCGAAGGTGCCGAGGTGTATTTGGCGCTCGTGCACGATATCTTCGGCCACTGGACGCTCTCCAAAGGAAAGCTCCAGCCGAGCGAAAAACACCACGATGGGGTGAAGCGCAAGGCGAAAGAAGAGATCGGTCTTTCGGTGGAAGTGGAAGAGCAGCTCGGGGAGAACGAATACATCGCCAACGATTCGAACGCGGCTGGCGGCAAGAAAAAGCGCCATGCGACCTATTTCCTCGCAAGATCCAGTTTTTCCGACCTTGTGTTGAAGAGGGAGGGCGGGCTCGATGACGCGCAGTGGTTCCCGCTTGCCTCGGTCGGCGATCTCAATTTTTATGACGATATTCTGCCGGTCGTGACGCGCGCGATCAATTTGCTCGCGCAGAAGGAGCGAAAGTAGTTATGGATTTCGGTCCGTTCGAGGAAAAGATAGGATACAGCTTCAAAGAAAAGCGCTTCATCGAACAAGCGTTCACGCATCGTTCGTATCTCAATGAGAATCGAGCGCAGTCCGCCGGCCGGCGGAGTGAGCACAATGAGCGACTCGAATTCCTCGGTGATGCGGTGCTCGAACTCGTGGTCACGGAATTTTTATACGCCAAGTACCCCGAAAAGCCGGAGGGCGACCTCACCGCCTATCGAGCGGCGCTCGTGAATACCGTTTCCATCGCCGATGCGGCAGGGAAGCTCGGCATGAACGAATATCTCCTCTTGTCGCGCGGTGAATCGCGCGATATGGGCCGCGCGCGGCAGATCATCCTCGCCAACGCGTTCGAGGCCCTCATCGGCGCCCTCTATCTCGACAACGGATACGACGCGGCAAAGGACTTCATCGCCGCGCAGCTGTTCCATAAGACCGATGAGGTGGTCGCCAAGCGATTGTGGCAAGACGCGAAGAGCCGATTGCAGGAGATCTCACAGGAGAAGCTCGGCTTCACGCCGACCTATGAGATGGTGAATCAGACGGGGCCCGATCACGACAAGACCTTTCTCGTCGCTGCGTACGTGAATACCGAAAAGTTGGCGACGGGTGAAGGCCGCTCGAAACAAGAGGCTGAACAGGCAGCGGCTGAAAAGGCGCTTGCTGCAAAAGGGTGGTAGGGCGCTCGGTGGCCCGGTGTTTTGCCGTCGCTATCTGGCGCTGTTGCGCCAGCGCTCAATCTCGGACCCGTCGGCCCTGCGAAGACGGCAAAATATCGGGCCACACTCACTTTAAGTGAGCTTGCGGGTTTGGGGTGGTGGTGGCAGAGTACTTCGGGATACGCATCCAATCCCGCAGGGGAGGACCGAAATGTACCGCTACACATTCGTGTATAGGGCGCCCCGTATCAGAAAGCGGGGTCGAGTTCGCTTGATCTGGGAAACGCTCTCGACCTCGTACAAGGGCGTCGACGATCGGGACGCCGTGATGAAGGCGAGGAGGATATTGCGCAAGAGCCACATCGACTTCACGGGCGCTTGCAGCGTGAGCACGGCGGTTGCGCTTCTTGTGGAGCTCTCGGACGGCAATTTCGAGCCGATCCGTAGCACGGCGCTCGGCCTGCGCTGACGCAGGAAGAAAGAAGAATTGAACAATAACGTGGGGCCCCGGTGGGGCCCTGTCTGCTACAATTATCATCAATGTACCTCAAGTCGGTGGAGCTCTCGGGATTTAAATCATTCGGCAAGAAGACCGAACTCCATTTCACGTCCCGTATTTCCGGCATCGTCGGACCAAACGGCTCAGGCAAATCAAATGTCGCTGAGGCGTTCCGTTTCGTGCTCGGCGAGCAGTCGATGAAATCGATGCGCTCGAAAAGGGGCGAGGACCTCATTTGGGGCGGTAGCCCAGGGCTTCCACGCGGAAATCGCGCAGGCGTAAAAGTGACGTTTGATAATTCGACACGCCTTCTCGATATCGATTTCAAGGAAGTGGTCGTCGAGCGCGTCGTCTATCGCGATGGGCAGAACGAGTACCTCCTCAACGGCTCCGTGGTACGCCTCAAGGACGTGATACGCCTTCTTGCGGGCGCGAATATCGGCGGTTCCGGCTACCAGATCATCTCTCAGGGCGAAGCCGACCGCATCCTGAATGCGTCGCCCAAAGAACGACGCGAGATGGTGGAGGATGCGCTTGGTCTCAAGCTCTACCAGCACAAAAAGGCGGAAGGCGAACGAAAGCTCGAAGAGACCGTGGCGAACTTGGATAAGACGAGATCGTTGCGACGTGAGATCGCACCGCATCTCAACTTTCTCCGCACGCAGGTGGAGAAGATAGAGAAAGCGCGCGAAATGAAGGATGATCTGGCCGCGAAGCTGGGCGAGTATCTGGCGCGTGAGAACGCGTGGATCACACAGGAGGACGCACGACTGCTCGACGATGCGAGAGCGCACGATGCCGATGTCACACAACTGACCGAGCGGCTCAAGGAGAGCCGATCGCTTGCAGGGAAGGGCGCGGAGAGCAGCACGTCCGCGCGGGCGCGCCAGCTTCATGAGAGGCTCCAGGAAAAGGAAGCGCACCTTGTGGAATCGCGCAGACAGAGCGGAGAGATAGCGCGTGAACTGGGGCGCGCCGAAGGAGCGCTCGAAGCCAATACAGTGACCGTCGAGCAGATCGTCGCCGTGCCTCATGTGCGCCAGTTCGTGCATGAGATAGAAACAGCCATCGAGAGTGCGGAACATGCGGATGACATCGCTGCAGTGCGCGGCGCGCTCGCGCAGATACGTGAGCGCATCCGCTCGTTCATCGGCGGACTCACCGGTGCGGCGCCCGTGACCAATCAGGAAGCCAAACAGCATGTCGAAGAACTCGGTCGCGCTCTTGAGAACAAACAGAAAGAAGAGGCGGGCATCGTGCGTGATATCGAAGCGATGCGGGGTGAGATCGCGCGCATCCGTGAAGCGAGCTTCGCGGCAGAACGCGACGTCATCGAACTCGAAGGCCGGGTGCGCGAGGCGCAGAATCAGCTCAACGCCGCGAGTGCCGCGCGTTCGGGCCTCCAAGCGTTGCGGCAGCGGTTCGAAGAGGAGGTCCGCGAGGGCATTGCACTTATTGGTGTCGCAGTGCACGGCTGGGAGAAGAGTGAGATACCACAGGGGGCGCTCTCGGAGGATCGTCGCGAACAGGAAAAGCGTCATCGCGATATCGAGCGCCTCAAGATAAAGATCGAGGAATCGGGCATCGGCAACGGTGATGCCGTCGTAAAAGAATTCAACCAGACCAAAGAGCGCGACGAATTCCTCGCGCGGGAACTTGCCGATCTCGAGTCGTCGGTCGCCAAATTGCAAGACATCATCGCCGAACTCGAAAAGACGATCGACGAGCGCTTCAAGGACGGCCTTACGCACATCAACATCGCGCTCAAGGGCTTTTTCCAGAAGCTGTTCAACGGCGGCGAAGCAAAACTCTTTATCGAGCAGCCGCGGCGCGCCAAAAAAGAGGAGTTCGATGACGATGACGAAGAAGAGATCCCGGAAGAGGAGGAGCTGTACGCAGGACTTTCCATCGACGTGTCGCTCCCGCGCAAAAAGATCCGCGGGCTCGAAATACTTTCGGGCGGGGAACGCGCGCTCACTTCTATTGCGATGATCTTTGCGATGTCGCAGGTGAATCCGCCGCCGTTCCTCATCCTCGATGAGACCGATGCCGCACTCGATGAGGCCAACTCGAAACGCTATGCCGACATGATAAAAGAGCTCGGCGAGAGATCGCAGCTCATCGTCATCACACACAATCGCGCTACCATGGCCGCGGCGGGGGAACTCTACGGGGTAACGATGGGCCAGGATGGAGTGTCAAAGCTGCTCTCCGTAAAGTTTGAGGAGGCCACCAAGGTCGCAAAATAACGCCACGAGTTGACCCTGTGTGCCAACTCTGCTAGAGTGTCGCGATGTTAAAGATTCGATTACAGCGCGTCGGCCGCATTAACCTGCCGTCATATCGCATTATTGTTGTAGAGCACACCGAGGGCCCGAAGACGGGAAAGTTCACGGAGATCGTGGGTACGTACAATCCGCGCACCAAGGAGCGCAAGATCAACGACGAGCGCGTCACCTACTGGATGTCGGTCGGCGCCAAGCCGTCGGACACGGTGCACAACATGCTCGTATCTGCGGGCGTGATCAAAGGCAAGAAGATCAACGTTCTTCCGAAGTTCAAGGCTCCCGAGGTTCCCGTAGAGGAAAAGACAGCAGACCTGCCTGCGCAGGCAGAAGCAGCTCCGGCAGCCGAAGCACCTGCCGCTGAAGAGGCTCCCGCAGCTGAGGCAAAAGAAGAGGCTCCAGCAGCGACCGAATAGCTCGTCCCTGTGAGGGGTTGTGTTGTACAATCTATCTATTAGAAGGTAACTACTGAATGATATGGAACGCGATCAGCAATTTCTGGAATATGTTATCAAAGCACTCGTCGATAAGCCGGATGAAGTGAAGATCACGCGCGTCGTCGATGAGATGGGCGTGCTTCTCACGCTCTCGGTCAGCCAAGACGATATGGGTAAAGTGATCGGACGCAGCGGCGCGACCGCCAAGGCGATCCGCACGGTGCTTCGTGTTGTCGGTATGAAAAACGACGCGCGCGTCAATCTCAAAATAGAAGAGCCGGAAGGCAGCGAGCGCGGCCAGGGTGGCATGGGCAGCGCTCCTTCAGAGCCGTACGTCCGCGACACGACCGTTGAGGACGTCATCAAGGATCTCAAAGCCGAGTAACTTTCCGTTCGGCCTCACGTTTTCGGGGTCGCTGTCTGGCGCTACTGTGCCAGCGCTGACTCTCGGCCCGTCGGCCTGCGAGACACCCCGAAAACGTGAGGCACTCACTCCATAGGAAAGAATTATGATCCATTTTCATATCATCACGCTTTTTCAAGAGTCCATCGAGCCGTACCTCAAGGCGTCGATACTCGGAAAGGCTCAGGAAAAGAAAAAGATAAAGGTATCCTTCTACGATCCCAAGAAATTCACGCGCGACAAGTATGGTCGCGTCGACCGACGCCCGTACGGCGGCGGTCCGGGCATGGTGCTCGAGCCCGACGGCATCTTGCGTGCGGTGGAGAAGGCGAGAGGAAAGAAAAAAGGTGTCGAGATCATTTTCTTTGCAACGGACGGTGTGCAGTTCGATGAGTCGATGGCGCAGAAGCTCTCAAAAAAGAAAGACATTATCTTTATCTGTGGGCGATACGAAGGTATCGATGCCCGCGTACAGAAAATATTAAAGGCAAAAAAGGTCACGGTCGGACCGTATGTACTCACGGGCGGGGAACTGCCTGCGGCGACCATCATTGACGCCGTATCGCGTTTCGTTCCGGATGTGCTCGGTAAGGCGGAGTCGCTTGAAGCCTCGCGCGCATCGAGCCCGGATGTCTATACGCGACCGGAAATACTGGTGTGGAAGGGCAAAAAACACCGTGTTCCCGAGGTGCTCCTGTCGGGAAATCATGCCAAGATCGACGAATGGAAGCGGGAAAAGAGGGGAAATTGACCGTCTGAGAGCCCCGTGTGTTGACAATGAAGGTAGCCTTCGCTATACTCCTCCCACATTTGCTCCCAAGCTGATTGAGTTACGGCTGCGCTTTTAAGGCAAAGAAAGTGTTCGGAAAGTTGTTTGCAAGAGACAATTTAATAACGTAACTCACATACGACGCAGTCGCGTCGCATGACATTTGCATGGCAAAGACCCCTAAGGTTCGTCCGCAGAAGTATTTCGGAAAGTTTCGCGAGCCGCTCGTGAAGCTTCCGAGTCTCGTAGAGTCGCAGATAAAGTCGTTCACGGATTTCGTGGAGGGCGGCGCGGAGCGCGTGTTCAAGGAGTTCTCTCCGATCACGGATCACTCCGGCAAGAAGTTCGAGCTCAAGCTCGTGAAGTTCACCTTCGGTGACCTTCGCTGGGACGAGCAGTACGCAAAGCGTGCAATGAAGACATACGAAGCGCCGCTTTCGATGATCGTAAAGCTTAAGAACAAGACCACCGGCGACGAGAAAGAACAGGAGATCTTCCTCGCTGATTTCCCGTGGATGACCGCGCACGGCACATTCATCATCAACGGCGTCGAACGCATCGTCGTACCGCAGCTCGCACGCTCGTACGGCGTTTTCTTTGAATCAGCCCCGTACAAAGGCAAGAATTACTTCGCCGCAAAGATCATTCCGGCCCGCGGCGTGTGGATCGAGATCGAATCCGATCCCGACGGCGGCCTGTATGTGAAGATCGATCGCAAACGCCGCTTCCCGGTGACCTCGCTCTTGCGCGTACTCGGCCTTGTCGACGAAAAGTCGATCCTCGGCCGTTTCGAGAAGTCTCCCGCAGCGCATGCCGCTATTGCCGCATCCCTCGCACACGACCACGCGCTCACGCAGGAAGAGGCATTTGTCGAGATCTACCGCCGTTTGCGCGACGGAGATATCGCGACCGCGGACACCGCGCGCACGCATGTCGAATCCATCCTTTCGCCCGACCGCTACGATTTCTCGCGTGTCGGCCGATTCCACTTCAACCGCCGCTTCGGGCTGGGAACCGCCGAGAAAGACCTCACCAATGCGACCCTCACGCTCGAAGACCTCATCCGCATTGTCACCCATATCGCAGAATCGAACGTGAATCCGAACGCGGAGGCCGATGACATCGACCACCTTGGATTCCGTCGCGTCCGCTTCGCAGGCGAACTCCTCGAACAGCGCATGCGCGTGGGCCTTTCCCGCATGAAGCGCAATATCCAGGACCGCATGGCCATGGTGGATCCCGAAACGACCACACCGGTCTCGTTCGTGAACCCGCGTCCGTTCCAGGCAGCCATCCGCGAGTTCTTCACGACCGACCAGCTCTCGCAGCTCATGCAGCAATACAACACCCTCGACGAGATCGAACACCTGCGCACGCTTTCGACGCTTGGGCGCGGCGGTCTCACCTCGGAGCGCGCCGGTCTCGAAGTACGCGACGTGCACTCGTCGCACTACGGCCGCGTCTGTCCGATCCACACACCGGAAGGTAAGAACATCGGGCTCGTGCTCCACATGTCGCTCTATGCCCGCCCGAACGAATTCGGCATCATCGAAACGCCGTACGCGAAGGTGGAAAAAGGCGTCATCACGAAGAACATCAAATATTTGAACGCGCTCGAAGAAGAGCAGTACGCCATCGCGCACGCCGCGACTCCGCGCGATGATTCCGGTCGCATCGTTGCCGACTTCTGCGAGGTCCGCCGCGAAGGCGAACCCGCGCTCGTGAAGCGCGACGAAGTCGACTACATGGAAGTCGCCACCAACCAGCCATTCTCCGTGGCCACCGCCATGATCCCGTTCGTCGAGAACGACGACGCGAACCGCGCACTCATGGGTTCGAACATGCAAAAACAGGCGGTCCCGCTCGTGGTGCCGGATGCGCCGTACGTCGGCACCGGCGTTGAAAGTGCCGCAGCACGCGATTCAGGACGCCTCATTCTCGCCGAAGAGGCGGGTGAAGTGATCTACGCGGACGCGCAGATCATCAAGGTGAAAGGCGAAAGCAAGACCAAGGAATACCCTCTCGTCAATTTCATGCGCACCAACGGATTCACCACCTTCCACCAGCGCCCGCTCGTATCGGTAGGCGACACGGTGAAGAAGGGAACCGTCCTTGCAGATACTTCGACATCGGTCGGTGGTCAGCTCGCCATCGGTCAGAACGTGCGTGTCGCGTTCTTGCCATGGTTCGGTGCCAACTTCGAAGACGCTATCGTCATCTCGGAGAAGCTCGCCAAGGAGGCACGCTTCACTTCCATTCACATGGAAGAGTTCGTGTGTGTCGTCCGCGACACCAAGCTCGGAGCCGAAGTAACGACCCACGACATTCCCAACGTTTCAGAATTCAAACTCCGCAACCTTGATGAGGACGGCGTCGTTCGCATCGGTGCCGAAGTGCGCCCCGGCGACATCCTCGTCGGTAAGGTCACACCGAAGGGCGAGACCCAGCTCACTCCGGAAGAGCGCCTCCTCCACGCGATCTTCGGCGAAAAGGCCAAGGACGTGAAGGACACCTCACTCCGTATGGAAGGCGGCAAGCGTGGCCGCGTCATCGGCGTCAAAGTGTTCTCTCGCGAGACAGGCGATCAGCTCGAATCAGGTGTCATCAAGCGAGTGCACATCGAGGTCGCACAGCTCCGCACCATCTCGGTGGGCGACAAGCTCGCCGGCCGCCACGGGAACAAGGGCGTTATTTCGCGCATCTTGCCGGAAGAGGACATGCCGTTCGATAAGGACGGTCGTCCGGTGGACATCATCCTGACCCCGCTCGGCGTGCCGTCGCGTATGAACCTCGGTCAGATTCTCGAATTGCACCTCGGACTCGCTGCCGACATGCTCGGCTACCAGGCCATCGTTCCCTCGTTCGCGGGTGCGACCGAAAAGGAGATCCGCGAGGAGCTCGAGAAGGCAGGCGTTGACCCTTCGGGCAAGCGAGTGCTCTTCGACGGCCGCACGGGCGAACCGTTCGCTCAGCCCGTCTCGGTGGGAGTCATGTACATGCTCAAGCTGCACCACCT
>JBAYUL010000013.1:0-11545 GCA_041675105.1 Minisyncoccota bacterium | reverse complement strand
TCCTCTCGGTCGGCGCGGCATGACGGACCCGGCGATGCTGCGGCAATACGCTGTCGCATCGCCCAAACCTGTGAGGAGATGAAACGCATGAACCGCATAACGCGGATGTCAGCGCGTGCCCTCGCATTACTTCTGATGCTTTTTGTGGCGGGCTGCGGTCTTCCACCAAACGCGAAGAAAGATGCGGAGGCGCTGCCTGCGGCGATAACCGACGCGACGAAGTATGTTGGCGAGCGCACGAACGCGCTCGCAAAACAGCTCACCGAAGCGCCGGAGTTCAAGCCGTACGCGGAGCGCGAAAAGTGGAACGACGTGTTCGAGTCTGCCGGCAAGGACCTTGTCCGCGCAGAAGGCGTGTTCTCGACCGAGATCAAGCCCGTGCTCGACGCGAACAAGAACGCCGACGGCGAGAAGTTGATCGGCCTCGTCCAGAAGGTCAACAAGATCGTGCAAACCGCCCGTTCGGCGGCACGCACGTCGGAGGCCCGTCTGGCTTTCCTCAAGGAAGCGCGTGCGAACGCGCCTCAGTGGATCGCGGAAACGGCGCAGCTCCATGCTGCGACCGCAGGCGATCACGAGGCGCTCATGACGGTCGTCGAAACGTATAAGGGTGCGTACCCGAATCGTAGCGACGACATCGTGAAGCGCGCACTTCCCGGCGATACCGCATTTCGCATCTCGCGGGAGGCGGCTGAGAGTATGGCGGCGGAAGCCGTCAAACTCGCCGGCGATCCCGACTATGCGCGCATTGGCGACGGCTACACGGCCGTCAAAAGATCGCGCGTAGAAATGCAGGAGGTGCGGCCCCGCATCGAAACGGATATGAAGTCGCTCGACAAGAGTTACTCGAAGATCCTGATCGATATGAAGGCCGAGTACACTGCCTGCATTTCCCGCGTTTCGTGGGAGGAAAGCGAATTCGTCGAGTGGCCGACCGAGACAACCTTCGACTACCCCTGTAAAGCGGTGTCGGAGGACTCACATTCGGCTGCCGAAGAATTCGACGATCGCGACTACGATTTCGCCGTCTTCCAGCGCGGTTGGTTCGGTGGGAAGACCACCAAACTGTACTGGACCGGCGACGTCACCGAAGATGAAGTGAAGCAGCTGTGGAAGGAGCTCGCGATCGATCCCGAGGCCGGTTGGCCGCGGAGCGATAACGATTCGACCTTCAACGTGCGTACCACGACGGCCCACTACTTTCACCGTTACTCCTACATCGAGAACGGCGTGAAGCGGGACGGCGATTGGGAAGAGGTGAAGCACGAGTTCTACGACGAACACGATGAGCACCTCGGCATGTCGCTCGTCGAGAAGCCTCACGGGGTCTTCGAAGACGAAACGATACACGTGCCGTCCCCGGCGGGCATGGCGCTTGTCGGAGATGAAAAAGCCGGCAAGTGGGAGCAGCGTGGCGCGAACACCGTCTGGGTGTGGTGGCCGCACTACTATCCGCTCTACGGCGGCTACTACGGGCCCGGATGGGGCGGCTACAGCCGTTCTGAATGGGACTCGTGGCGCAGCGAACGCAGTCTCGGCAAGACGTACACCGGCAACGGCACGTACGGCTCTGCCGGCTCTGCGACGCGCTCCGGCGGACTCGCGTCAAGCGAATTCGCCAAGCGTGGCGGCTTCAATGAAGCATCCGCGCAGGTGCGCGGCGCCGGTCCTGCGAACCGCTCCGGCGGTCCGCAGCGCGGTGGCAAATGAACCAAGTGGAGGCAAGGCTACGATGATGAACTTCGAACAGCTGATTACGGGCCTCGGACTGATGGTCCCGTATTCCTTGATGGCACTCATCGCCATCGCACTCGGCCATGTCGTGATCAAGCGGGTCATGATCATGGCAAGCGGTGACACGGTGCCCGGCGACAATATCGCCGCCGGCATCCGTATCGCTGGATTTTGCATCGCGATGGGCATCGGCATGTCCGGTGTCTTCGTGGGCAAGAACGGCGGTTTCTGGCACGACCTCGAAATGTCGGCACTCTACAGCGCGGGGCTCATCCTGTTGATGATCGTCGCACTCAAGATCAACGATCTGGCCATCCTCTCCGGCGTTCAAAATTCGCTCGCAATCGCGAATGGCAACGTCGCAGTGGCAGCGGTCGAGTTCGGGGGCATGATCGCCACCGGCCTCATCGCCAAGGGCTCGGTCAGCGGAGACGGCAGCGGCTGGGAGACATTCGTCGTGTTCTTCGTCCTCGGACAAGGCGCGATGGTGCTCATGGTCAAAGCCTACGCGCGCGTATGGCAACGTATGCGAAACAGCACCTACTCGCTCGACCGCGAGGTCGAACGTGGCAACATTGCCGCCGGCATCGTGCTCGGCGGCAAGCTCTGGGCCTACGGGCTCATCATGTCGGCCGCAGTGACCGGCAAATTCGTCAGCTGGAATCACGACCTCGTCGCATTCGCAGTTACGGCCGTGGCAGGGATGATCTTCCTCTACGTGTCGGAATTGCTGGTCGACAAATTGGTCGTGACCGGTTACACCGCCAAAGAGATCATCGACGGTCGCCTTGTGCAGCCGGCGTTGGTTCTCGCGGCGGGAACGATCGGCATGGCCTACGTCATCTCAACGGTGGCGATCTAGCCAGAGTGAAAATCCAACCGCCCCGGTCCCGCAGACGCGGGACCGGGCAGAACGAAAAGGAAATGCAATGTCAGACGCTCAGACGCTCCCGAGACAAGCGGGTCTCACGCCCGCGACGACGCTTCTCATGGTCTCGATGCTCTCAACGGGAGCGGCGGGGCTGGTCATGGAATATGTGCTCGCCACGGTGAGCACCTACGTCCTCGGCAATTCGATCGAGCAGTTCTCGATCGTGATCGCCGTCATGATGCTCACCATGGGTGGCGCGACCTTCTTGCAAAAGTACGTCGGCGACGACTATCTCATCGAAAAGTTCGTCGCCGTCGAAGTCTTGCTCTCGGTACTCGGTGGTTTCGCTCCGATCTTGATCTATGCGGCGTTCGCCAGCTTTGAGACGCACTTTTCGGTCGTCCTCATGGGTTTGGCGGCGTGCATCGGATTTCTCATCGGCCTCGAGATCCCCCTCGTACTGCGCATCAACGCGCGTTACGTCGGTGAGCTCCGAGCGAACCTCGGCTGGGTCCTCTCTATGGACTTCGTCGGCGCGTTCTTCGGGGCCATCGTGTGGGTGAAGTGGCTGCTCGGGAGCTATCCGCTCACCGAGATCAGCTTCATCGTCGCCGGCGTGAATTTCCTTGTCGCGACGATGACATTCGTCTACTTCGCGCATCGCGGCGGCGTGGCGTTCCCGAAGCTTTGCTTTGCGGCGTCTCTCGCCGCGGCTGCAGCGCTTTCCTGGGGATGGCTGCACAATCGCGATTGGTCGGCTTCTATCGAGCAACAGCTCTACGAGGCGCCGATCAAGCACGCCGAGACCTCGAAGTTCCAGCGCATCGTGCTCACGCACGACACGCAAAGCGGGGACTGGCGCCTCTACCTCAACGGTGGGCTCCAATTCTCGTCGGGCGACGAGGCTGTTTACCACGAACATCTCGTGCATCCCGTCATGGCCATCGCGCCGCGGCGGGAGAAGGTGCTGATCCTTGGCGGAGGCGATGGTCTCGCGCTCCGGGAAGTCTTGAAGTATCGGGACGTGCGCAAGGTCGCGCTCGTCGATATCGATCCGGCAATAGTCCGGCTCGCGTCGACATCCGATGCGCTGCGCACGCTCAACGGCGAAGCATTCGCCGATGCGCGTGTCAGCGCGATGGGTTCTCCCGCAGTCACCGGGTCCGGCTTCCGTCAGGTTGTCGTTGACCAGGGGAACGCGGGCAGCGCCGACCCGAAACGAAAGACGCGTCGCGGCGTCGATAAGATCAAGGTCGCGACCGTCGAAGTGATCCACATCGACGCGTTCAAGTTCGTCACGAGCATCGGCCAGGATCAATGGGACGTCATCATCATCGACTTCCCGGATCCCGACCAGGTGGAGATCGCCAAGCTCTACAGCCGCGATTTTTACCGGATGCTGAAGCACGTTATCGCTCCGCACGGCCTTGTGGCCGTGCAGGCGACCTCTCCCTACCATGCAAAGGAAGCGTTCCTCTGCATCGGCAGGACGATCGAGAGCGCGGGGTACGGCGCAGTGCCATACCACGCGAACGTTCCTTCATTCGGCGATTGGGGATGGTACATCTTCTCGCCGGAGATGAAGACGAATGAACTCCGGGCTCGCCTCGCATCCATCGGTGACATTCCGGTGGCTACGCGGTACCTGACTCCGGAGCTCTTAAGCGCATCGCTTGCCTTTGGCAAGAGGGCGCTCACGGCACGTTTCGACGACGTGAGCACCGTCATGGAACCACGCATTCTGCAGCTCTATGTGCAGTACGCGTGGCAACGAGAATAACCTCCGATGTATTCACTTGGCCGCCCGGCGTTCGGGCGGCCATTTTTTTATTCTGAATAGTGTCGCATATACTCCATTTTGGGATACAATGCTCCCGCGCCACAGAACGCTATGAAAATAACATCCGCACATTTCGTAAAAGGGGTCAGAGGCACTGATGAGATATTGCACGACGGAACACCGCAGGTCGCGTTCATCGGCCGATCGAATGTGGGGAAGTCGAGCCTGATCAATGCGCTCACCGATATCAAAGGTCTCGCGAAAATAGGGAAGAAGCCGGGCAAAACCACTGAGATCAATCTTTTTCTCGTTAACAAAGCGGCGTATATCGTCGATCTACCGGGGTATGGATACGCGCAGGCGACGCCGAAAGAGCGAGAGAAGCTGAAGAAGCTCATCATCTGGTACTTCACGGCGTCCGAGGCGCGGCCCAAAGAAGTCGTTATCGTACTCGATGTGAAGGCGGGACTGACCGAATTCGATAAGGACATGCTCATGATATTGAACGAACACAAGCATCCCTACATGATCGCCGTCAATAAATGCGACAAGCTGACGCAGCAGGAGGTCGCGGCGCAGGTCGCGCCCATACGAGAGATCGCCGGGGGCGCCGACGTGCTCACCTGTTCGACGAAAACGGGAAAAGGGATCGACGTGCTCAGGGATCGATTGTTCCAATAGCGGGGCCTCGACGGGCTATACTATATATATGGAAAAGGGACAGGAACAGTCGGAGAGATTCTCAATCGTAAAGCGTGCCAAGAGCGTTACGCATGCGGTGCGCGGTATTCGCGTTTTTATCATGAGCACGCACAACGCGTGGGTCGAGCTGCTGGCGCTTGCGATCGCAGTAGCGTTCGGCTTGTTCCTCGGCATCTCGTATGTCGATTGGATGATGCTTATCTTCGCAGCCGGACTTGTCTTGACCGCAGAAGCGTTCAATACGGCCATTGAGATCGATATCGACCTTACCTCGCCCGAATATCATCCCTATGCGCGCGACACCAAAGACGTTGCGGCCGGCGCGGTGCTCATCGCATCGATCAGCGCGGTGCTCATCGCCATCGGTATTTTCGGACACTACGTTCTTGAGCTCGTGCTGCACCTTCTTGGCCGTTAGCGGCTTCGCGACGAGTTGAAGCAGTTTTTTGATACAATCGCGCCATGTGGCTGCTTTTCGCATTTTCCGGGCCGGTACTCTGGGCCGCTTCGACGCACATCGATAAGTATCTCGTCGAGCGTTACTTCAAGAATAGTGATACGGCGGTCTTGATGGTGTTCACGGCTCTCATCGGGCTCCTTGCGCTGCCGTTCATCTGGATATTCTCTCCGGCTACACTCGCGTTGCCGCTTACCAACGTGTTCGTCCTCATCTCATCGGGCATTCTCTACATGAGTGCAATGCTTTTCTATTTGCGCGCGATACAGTCGGCTGAAGCGTCGGTGGTGGCACCGCTTTTCCAGACGTCGGTGATCTTTACATTCATCCTCGGCTACCTCCTGCTTGGAGAGACACTCACGCTCGTGAATGGCCTTGGGGTTGCGCTCATCATCATGGGTGCGCTCATTCTTTCGCTCGACACATCGTTCCGGATCCGCGCGGTGCGCATGCGGACGCTCGTCTTCATGCTGCTGTGCACCTTCGTGCTCGCGTTCTCGACGGTCATTTTCAAATACTATGCAGTACAAGACGAGTTTTGGAGCACCACATTTTGGACATTTGTCGGCGAGGCGCTCTTCGGCGCGGGCATCCTCGCAGTGCCGCGATATCTCAAACAGTTCATGCTCCTATTGCGCACCAACACCGGCGCGCTGCTTTCGATCAATGCTTCCAACGAACTCATAAATCTTGGCGGCGGGCTCGGTGTGCGTTTTGCGTCGCTCCTCGCACCGGTGGCCCTCATCTCCGCCATTTCATCGACGACCACGCTCTTCGTGTTCTTCTTTGGCATACTTCTGACGGTATTTTTCCCGAAGATCGCATCAGAAGATCTGTCGCGGGCCAACCTTATCCAGAAGGGCGTCGCCGCGCTCATCGTCGCACTTGGAGTCGTGCTCGCGCATTTTGGAGGTGTATCATGAGCGGATGGTCCATCACGAACTCCATGCCCAGGGTCACGGGCCCAAGCTCAACTGGCTTCGCGCATCGGTCCTTGGCGCTAATGACGGTATCGTTTCGGTCGCTTCTATAGTAGTAGGAGTCGCGGGGGCATCGGATTCCACGAGCTTCATTCTCACCGCCGGCATCGCGGGCCTCACCGCCGGCGCGCTCTCGATGGCAGTGGGGGAATACGTGTCGGTGAGTACGCAGCGCGATACCGAAATGGCGTTACTCGCGAAAGAGCGGCACGAGCTTGAGACGGTACCCGAACAAGAGCTTCTTGAGCTCGCGCAGATCTACGAGTCAAAAGGTCTTTCAAAGGCGACCGCTCAACAGGTGGCAGCGGAGCTCACGAAGCATGATGCCTTTGCGGCCCACGTGGAAGCGGAATTGCGTATCAACCCCGAAGAGCTCACGAATCCATGGCATGCCGCATATGCGTCCGCCGCCGCATTCTTCGTCGGCGCGATCATCCCGCTTATTGCGATGGTCATCGCGCCCGATGCCATGCGCATTCAAGCGACGGTCGTAGCCGTCCTGCTCGCACTCGTGGGTACGGGTACGCTCAGCGCTTACGCGGGTGGCGCCAATAAGACCGTGGCAACCATCCGCGTGGTGCTCGGCGGCGCGCTGGCGATGGCGATCACTTTCGGCATAGGAAAATTGTTTGGCGTTGTGGGTATCTAGACGGAAACATGGTATAAACTACCGATATGGCAAAAAGAGCAAACGTCGACATCGGCTATCGTAAGTCGCGCTCGCACAAGACGGCGAAGCGACTCGCGGTGAAGCACACGATGCTCGAAGCAAAAAAGGCAAAGAAGCGCCGCTAAGCGGTAAAGGGGGGCCCGAAAGCCAGGGACTGGCTTTCGGGCCTGTTTTGTGGTACAATGCAAGTTCGTTAGGCCCGTCGAAACAAGGTCTCAAGAAAGCCACAAAATCTATGAACTTCAACAACTCAAATAACGCTAACACCAAGAGCACACGCAAGAATGGCCGTTGGGTGGAGAAGCCGCTCGCGTCCAAGGTATCGCTTTGCGCCTGCGGCAATAAGTACGTCAAAACGCGCGAGAACCAGCGAAAGTGCATCAAGTGTATCTACGCCTCGAATCCGCGCGGTGTCGCTCCGATGGCGCCGAACAAATAAGCAGGCCATGCTCGTGCACGTGCGCGTGACGACCGGTGCGAGAAAAGAGTCGCTCGTAGAGCGGCCGAAATCCGTGCACGTGAGTGTGCGCGAAAAGCCCGTCGAGGGAGCCGCCAACGATCGCGTGACGGAACTTCTGGCAAAACACTATAAATGTGCGAAAAAGCAGGTCCGGCTCATCGGTGGGCACACGCGTCCGTCGAAGCTTTTCGAGATCATGAGTTCATGAAAGAACCCGCAGTTTGCTACGTCAACATTCTGGCTGGGTCTATGGCGCGCTTATTCGTATAATCAGTATCATCTATGATAATTTCACTTATACTCGGCATATTGCTCGGAGCCCTCTCCGTGATCTTTGCGCTTCAGAATGTCGCCATCGTGACGGTCACCTTTTTGGCGTGGCAGGTGAGTGCGCCGCTCGCGCTTGTGCTGCTCGGCTCTATGCTCAGCGGGGTGGTCATCACCCTCCTGGTCTCGCTTCCGAGCCTCATTCGTGATGACATGTACGTATCGGTCCTTCGCGGCGAAAAGAGAAAGCTCGAGGCCGAACTCGCTGACGTCCGCAAGAGGCTCGCTGTCTTCGAAGCACAGACGGCAGAATCTCCGATCAGAACTATCTGATCAAGGAAAGAAGTCTTGTTCCCAAGCGTCTCCCATTCACATGAACTCAAAAATAATTCTCGGCGTGGTGCTCGCGCTTGTCGTTGTCACCGGCCTTATCATGTATCGCGCGGCGCCGGTGAATAGGGCGCCCGAGATCGCGACGTCCACGAATACTGGCGGTGGGGTCGCGTGCACCATGGAAGCAAAGATCTGCCCCGACGGCAGTGCCGTCGGTCGCACGGGACCAAATTGCGAGTTTGCCGAATGCCCGACTCCGCAAGCCACGGGTACAACGCCGCGCGCAGGCGATACCATCACGGTGACGGCTCGCATCGGGCAAAGCGTGACAGCGCTCGGCGAGACCATCACGCCGCTCGAAGTCCTCGACGATAGCCGCTGTCCGATAGATGTGCAATGCATCTGGGCAGGCACGGTGCACCTACGCGCGACCGTCAAAGGCGGGATGGGCACAGCCAGCGTCACCTTTGAGCTCGGGAAATCGATCACTACCGAAGTGAACACCATCACGCTCGATAACGTCGAGCCTGCAAAGGACTCAAAAACCGGTATCACCACCGGCGACTATCGTTTTACGTTCAAGGTCGTCCGCCGCTAACTAGAATCCGAGGCTCTTAAGAAATGTCTCGAGCTCCTTTCCCTCTATCGGGCGGTGCGCGCCGGCGGCGAGATCGCCAAGGCGAATATTCATAATGCGGATGCGTTCGAGATCGACGACGTCGCTGTGGAGCGCGGAACACATGCGACGTATCTGATGCTTCTTTCCCTCCGAAAGAATGATATTGAATTTGTTATCGCCATGGACGTTCACTTTGCATCTCTTAGTGACGTGATCCCCGATATCGACACCCGCTTCCATGTGCTGGGCGAATGACGGACGCAGGCGATGCGCCACCGTCACCCGGTATTCCTTTTCGTGCGGATTCTCTGGAGAGAGGAGATGCTCGGTGATGCGGCCATCGTCGGTCAGGATGATGAGGCCCTGTGAGTCCTTATCGAGTCGGCCGACAGGAAATACTCCCTCAAGCCCTGCCACGGTCATGACATCCTTTTCGCCGAGCTGCGGCGAGTGAGTGATGACCTCGCGCGGTTTGTTGAATGCGTAGTAGCGATAGGTCTTTTTTGCGCCCTTCACTTCGACCTTGTCGGTCTTTTGTACTTTGTCGCCCAAAACTGCTTTTCGGCCGTTGATCGTGACCATGCCGCGCTCGATGAGCGCGTCGGCACCCTTGCGTGTGGAGTGCCGCTGATGCGCGAGGTACTTATTTATTCTCATTGGGTAGACTTCATCCATAGAAGGGCAGTATATGTCACTTTCTATTTGCTGCCAGGTAAGGTAGGGTACGTAACGAAAGCAAATGGCACGCGACGAAATAATAATCAGATTCGAAGACGTCTCGTATGAATACGGGCCGCGCAAACCGATTCTCGACGACGTGTCTTTTCCCATACGCCGCAATTCCAAAATAACGCTCATGGGTCAGAACGGCGCGGGCAAAAGCACGATATTTGGACTCATTGTTGGCGCCATAAAACCGGAAGAGGGGATCATTCATATAGAGAAGGGGCTATCCATCGCCACCTCACGCCAGGTCATCCCGCGCAAAGAGCTTGGCATGACCGTACGTGAATTCTTTCAGAACGTATTTCCGAAAAAGGTGCACGATATCGACCCGCGTATCGACAAGGTGCTCGATGTCGTGAACGTGCACGCGCCGCACGACCGGCTCATCAAGACGTTTTCCGGCGGACAACAGGCCCGCCTGCTGCTTGCCTCGGCGCTCATCCAAGACCCCGACGTACTCTTGCTCGACGAGCCGACCAACAACCTCGACAAGGCGGGAATCGCACACCTCACAAAGTTCCTCGTCGAATACGACAAGACCTGCATCGTCATCTCACACGACGCCGAATTCCTCAACGCGTTCACCGAAGGCGTGCTCTACCTCGATGTGCACACGCAGAAGGTCGAGCAATATGTGGGCAACTATTTCGATGTGCAGGAGCAGATACGCGCACGCGTCGAAAAGGAGAATATGAAAAATGCACAGCTGCACAAGACCATCATCGCCAACAAAGAGAAAGCGAACTTCTTTGCGCACAAGGGTGGGCAGATGCGTATGGTCGCGAAGCGCATGCGCGCGAAGGCCGCGGAAGCCGAGGAAAATATGGTGGATGTACGCCGCGAGGACAAGACCATCAAGCAGTTCAATATCCCGTGCCAGCCGGAGCTTTCGGGCGACCTGCTCACCATCAAGTCGGTAAAGACCATCCGCAACTACAAGCCGGTGGTGCGTAAGCACGCGCTCTCGCTCCGTAAAAATACGCACCTGCTTCTCAAAGGTCCCAACGGCATCGGCAAATCGACGCTGCTTGAGTCATTGGCGAATGGTACTGCCGAAGGCGCGACCATCGCGTCGGGGGTGAAAGTCGGGTACTACCGGCAGGATTTCTCCAACCTCGATTTTGACGCAACGGTGCGCGAGGTGCTCATGAGTGTGATGGAAAAGAGGGTAGAGGAAACCATGCGCCATGCCGCCGCGGGATTCCTGCTCGTGGGCGACATCGTGAATACGAATGTCGGCGATCTATCGGAAGGGCAGAAGGGACTGGTCGCATTCGCGCGGCTCACCCTCGTAAAGCCCGGGCTCCTGATTCTCGACGAGCCGACCAACCACATCAACTTCCGCCACCTGCCCATCATCGCGCAGGCACTCGACGCCTACGAAGGCGCGATGATACTCGTCTCACACGTTCCCGAATTCGTCTCGCAGATCCGCATCGACGAAACGCTCGACCTCGAAGCATGATCGCGCTTTGTTCTATTCTAGTATTTTGCAAAATACTGCAATAGAAGGGTAGGCCAAGGCCGATGGCGTCGACGAAACGCTGGATCTGGAGATTGTAGTAGAAAAACGAAAACCCCCGGCAACGCGCAAGGGGGTTCTTTCGAATAGCGGTAGAACAATTGAGCGCTTGGTCAGCGAGCCTTCTTGCGCTCCTCCTCGACCTCGTTCTTGATGTCGATGATGAACTGGCCGAACGCTTTGGTTAGTATGCCGAAGGCAAGAAGCGTGACGCCAGCGCCCACCAGAGTTGAAGCGAGGTGGATCATGGCGAATGAGAAGTCGCCAATGTTGTTCACCGTCTCGTACGTGATCAGGCGATTGTCATACGCTTTGCCGGAAAAGAATCCGAGAGCGAAGATGCACATCAGCAGCACAGCCCCGATCAGCAAGACGTGCTTGCCCATCGAGAGTGAAAATCGACGCGCAACCTCCCAATTGACGG
>JBAYUL010000012.1:0-12642 GCA_041675105.1 Minisyncoccota bacterium | reverse complement strand
CACGGATTCATTTTCTACTTCGCATTGTGGTTCGCGTTCCCGCGCATGAGCGGATGGCAACGGCTCGCACTCGCGACCGGCATAGAAGTAGCATGGGAACTTTTTGAGAACACACCGTGGCTCATCGAACACTACCGTCAGCAGGCGCTCGCGCAGGGGTACACGGGCGATAGCGTCATTAATTCCATATCCGATACCTGCGCGATGATAATCGGCTTCCTCATCGCATACCGGTTGCCTGTGTGGGCGACGGTCGCGGTCGCGCTCGGTCTGGAAGCGACGACAGGGATACTCATCCGCGACGGGCTCACATTCAATATCATAAATTTGTTCCACCAGTTCGAGTTCATACAAGCGTGGCAATCGGGTGCATAAAAAACGCCCGACACATATCGCTAAGATATGGCCGGGCCGTCGCTTTTTCGTCGGAATCTCAGTGCGCTCGGTTCTACTCCATAGAGTCCGCACGCGTCGTATATCGCGCGCTTGAACATGTGCGGCTCGCTTGATGTGGCACAGTTCTCGATGGTCTTCAGCGCGTTGAAGACCGTGCCGGGAACCATGTTGAAGAAATGTGCGATCGCGGGTATTTCCGCCGGAGGCGTGACGACACAATGAAGGAACGTCATCGCCGTCATGCGTGCCCACCGAGCTTCGCGCAGATCTTGCGCCCGTTCACCACGGACGTCGGGGGCAGAAGAGTGGAACAAGGGAGCGATGCGACGCACCGTTTCCATACCCACGTCCTCGTCGATCGGCACCAACACGATGTTCAGTTTTTTCGGGATCGTGATCAGTCTGATCGACCGTTTCTTTTTCTTTTTTCGGCCCGGAGGTTTCGTCAGTATCCGCTCGATCTTGGTGATCTTTACCCGGAGGTTGCCCAGGGGGTCGCGGTGCTCAGCGAGACTTCGCTCGGTCTCGATGATGAGAAGCCGCGCATACATGACGGGCATCTTGAGCTTGCGGGCGATCTCTTCTGCGCTCATGCCGATGCCGTTGTGCAAAAGATACGCGGCGATGCCGGGAAGCATACGGTCCCCCGCACCGTCTCCGAGTGTCGAGAGAGATGCGACGGGCCGCCTGCAGGCCTTCGACCACGCGGCCAGAAGTTCATCGGGTCTTGTTATGGGCGACACTTTGAGAGCGTTGCCCGATACAGTGATATCAGTCACGGGCGATACTCCCTTATGAGCTCGTTGTCTCTCCGCATCCTATACGGTGGCATGGCGCGTCGCAACGTAATGTAAAAAAGCGCCGCCGGGATGCACCGGCGGGCTTAGGGACAGATGGAAGATCTTTCGGCGTCATGTTGCGCCAATAGCGAGATCGCTTCCTTTGATGTCGAGCATCTCGCACGCCAGCATGAGCCGCACACACCGCTCCTCGGACGTGACGCCCATCAGTGTCAGCACGCCAGTCGCCTCGTAATCACGGACCTCTTCCGCATTCGTGCAGAAGTATTCGGCGACCGCTTCGACATCCATGCGCAGCTTCGGATGCCGCAAGAGCAAGAACGCATAGAGCTCACGCACCGAGTGATCCGGCGGGTGACCACCCATCGCATAGATGCGCAAAAGGGAATTGGGCATCGGCACAACGTGTCGGCATGCCGCCTCGATGCTCTCGAACAGGGGCATCACATCGGGCCCGATACTCGCCGCCATTCTGCGATGCATGGCGTGCACCTCGTGAAGCATTCGTGGCTTTGTCATTACGCACCTCCGCATGTCTATGACGGGGCCTTCCTCCTGCACCCTACCGGCGAAGAATCAGATACGCAAGCTGTGCACTCTTTATGCACAGCGCTATCCCCATAGTTGCCAACACCTTATACAGTGGTTTTCCACCGAAACGCGACATGTGTGCATAACGCACACAAAAATAAAAGTTTTATACTCTACGAACTGATGTGCTTAACCGTGCGTCAGCCGTCATCGAGGAGCCGGAGGTAACAAAGGTACACCAGATGACAGTTCCCTGAATCTAAACAGTGCGCAAGCGCTGGGAAGCTACGGGAATTGTCCGGTCAGAGTAGTGGGGTGAAATGTGAAGTGCGGTGAGATCATATCAAGTCGCAGGGAGCAGGTCATCGATTTCCAATGGCCGGAAAAGCAAAGGACCTCCCTTACGGGAGGTCCTTTTGCAAACCGTGCGATTGCATGTTCATTGTATCCGTTGAATATGGTCATTTACTTCTTATCCACATATGGTGAGTCGTTTGCGAGGTGAAAATGCCTCACTAAGTGTTCATGAGTAAAGGTGTACGCTTATCCACTGTCACGCAAAAGGCATTCGAAACGCATGCGATAATTTAGTGAATATGCGGGCGCTGTCGAACTCGCTTCCAAAATCCGAAGTAATGGGTTAGTATTTCCACCTCGCGTTTCGAAAGATTCTTGAGAATTGAGAAGTGATCCCGTTTTGACTGGGCCACTTCCCAACTCTCAAATTGAGAGTTGGTTGATACAACAAGCGACGAACTTGCTGTATCGAAAGAACTGTTAGACCTGCGAAACGTCTCCACCTGGAGGCGTTTTGCGCTTTAGGCGTCTCGTTAAACGAAACCGCCACCACTTGCCGCTCTTGGTGTAGACAAGAACTCCATTGCGTTTAATTGCATTGCAGATCAGGTACAACCCGTCAGAAGAGGGAAAGCATACTTGATGACCGGTGGTCATAGGTATCCCGCGTAACGTGCGGGTTCGGCGCTGAGCTTGCGCGTTACTTCTAAGGCGGCCCAACTGCTACAACTACCAGAGCAGTTGAGACGTCCTAGGCAACACGAAAACCGCAGGGGGCGGTCTTGCGAGAGACTTTCGAGTTACCTCGATAGGCTCCCGCAGTTGGACTTGCGGGAAGCTTTCGCTCCCTCAAGACCACCCTCTACGGTCTTACTGTGGCTATGCCGCCCTGCTCCAATGTGTCCAACACGGAGCTATTTCCTAACGTCTATTATACCATCGTTGAACGGTCAAAATACGCCGTTTCGTTATTGTAAGCCTGTGTACAAGTTATTCCGAACCGTGGGTTATATCTTTCCACTGCTCTTCCGCAAATCTTCACGTTGGGTGCGTACGCTGAGGGCTTAATCTAGGTCCTCACTCATCTCTATGGACGTTGTGTACACTGACCCCGGCCATAAGGGCGTTCGGCCCTTGTATCGCGGCACGCAAATCGTATGGTACCTATTCTCCCTTATTGAGGCGCTGCTCATATTCCGGTTTCTTTTGAAGCTCATCGGAGCAAATCCGAACGCGGTGTTCACTGACATCATTTACACGGTCAGCTATCCGTTCGCCGCGCCGTTCCTTTATGTCGTGCGCTCTACGCAGGTGTCGGGGAGCATCTTCGAATGGACGACGCTGTTGGCGATGCTTGTGTATTGGGTAGTTGCCTGGGGCATCGTACGCTTGTTCATTATGGGCAAACCGGTTTCACGAACGGAGGCGGAAGTGAAGTTGCAGGCGCAGGATGTTGCATAAAAAAAATTAAAAAAACTGCGGCCGCCCACGTGGGCGGCCGCTTTTTTAAACGACAGGATCAGGTTTGAGGTCTTCGGCGATCACTACGCCCGACCATCTGCTGGCATCCCCGCGCAAGAGCGCTTCATGGACCGGAAGCCAGTCGTACTCGGCGGTGCGGACGTTCTGCATGATGTCGTGGATGCCGCACTCGTTGAACAGACTCATCCAGCTGATGTCTTCTTGGAGCGCGGTGCCGCGGAAGTAACTCCGATAGAGCTTGCCGTATCCGGCTTCGCTCGAACCGAGCACTTTTCCGATGCGCCACGCAAGGCCCGATACCAGATCGGTCGCGAGCGGATAGAAGGTTCCGCGCTGGTCGAGCGCGATCTTCTGGAAGTGCGCGCGGACCTCCGCATCGGTCACATCCATGAACCCGCCCATATCGAGATAGGCACTCATGACTTCCAGCGCGAACGATTGAGTGATGCCCTCGTTCAGCATCTGGTTGCCCAACGTGAACGCTTGCCCGCCGATGTCGATCATTTCGTATACGCCGGAAATGATGCGAGTCATGTCGGACTCGCCACCGGCATCCTTGTAGAGACCGGGGAGACGAAGCGATCCCGAGATCTCGTGCAGCGCTTCGTGGATGTACGCTTCGAGCACCGAGAGTTTGACGCTGAATCCGCGCGCGCGCCGGTATGCGAATCCCGGCGAGTACAGCCAGAACAAGTGGTCGCCGGTCGCGGTGCCGCAGAGCGGACGCATCCGTGGCGGGGTCAGGACACGCTTTGCGGTCACTTTGAAGCCCGGAAGTCCGATGGTATTCATCCGGCTTTCTTCGATGCGGTACTTTCGTTGTACCCGGACGATGGCCGCGAACAGTCGTTCCGTATTGACCTCCCTCGCGCAGCGGGCGACGAGGTCGAGATCCCTTGTGGGGCCTTTTGTCATTGTTCGCTCCTGCCAAAGAGGTTCATCTGTGTCTGTGCGGCATTGTGCGCACGAAGACCGTAGGAGTCAATCGCGACATATCATTCCTTTACACGCTCATCGGAAAATGGCATAAGGACATAAGAAAGGGAAGGGTGAAAACCATGGACGTAATGGCGGTGCTATCCGGCGAATCCGGGTCGGGGAAGAGCACGCTGTTGCAGGCGCTCCTCGACAGATACCCGGACCAATTTCGGTGCCAAACGCTCACGACGACGCGAAAACCAAATCATAACGACGCGGTGCATCCGCTGAACACGTCGTTCAGTGAGTACTGCTACGTTTCAGATAGTACGTTCAATTCCTTCGTCGAGCGAAGGATCATCGCACTGGCGCAGGAATCCGTACGCAGTTCGAACGGATATCGCTTCGGTGTGCTGCAGTCAACGCTCGACAATACGCTCGCCTTCGACGGCTGCGTAGTGGCGAACGTGCCGCCCACGGTGTACGCGGAAATGTGGTCGTATTATCGGCTCTACAAACGTCCGGTGTGTGGCATCTACCTCGATGTGCCCGAAGAGTTGGCGTATGAGCGACTCTTGAGGCGGGGACTTGCTCCGGACGAAGCGAGGGCGAGACGCTCGCTTGCGTTCGGATGGCGCGCGCTCGCCGAGCATCTCGGGTATACGTTCATCAAGAACCCCGATGAAGAGGGCGGCGTTCCGCATCGCGCGATGGAGGCATTCCTCGAGATCGTGCATTCGCAATATTGACGACAGCGACCCCGTGCCACTTTACGGGGTCGTTTCTGTTATATGAGTTTCTGCTGCTCGGGTGCACGCTCGGCTCCCATATGTTCGTATCCTTTTTTCGTGACGGTGCGGCCGCGCGGAGTCCTTTCTATCAGTCCGGTTTGCATGAGGTACGGTTCGTTCACCTCTTCAATCGTTGCTTCTTCCTCCGAGAGCGCGGCGGCGATCGTCTTGAGTCCCACCGGTCCGCCCTGGAATTTTTCGATGAGCAAAAGGAGGATATCGCGGTCGGTCTGATTGAGTCCTCCCTCATCTATTTCCAATAATGCGAGCGCCTTTTTCACCGTCTTCAAGTCGAGTGCCTCCTCATTCACCGCCGCAAAGTCGCGCGCGCGTTTCAATAGATAGTTGGCGGTGCGCGGCGTCGCGCGGCTTCTCTTCGCGACCTCCATGAGCGAGTCGGCGTCGATACTGATCTGCAATATTTTTGCCGAGCGTCGGAGAATTTCGGCGATCTCTGCATCGGTGTAGTACTGAAGCCTGAACGTACCGCCGGAGAAGCGTGAGCGCAGCGGCGCCGAGAGCATCGAGATACGCGTCGTTGCGGCGATGAGAGTGAACGGCGGCAGTTCGAGCTGCACGGTGCGCGCGGCCGGGCCTTTGCCGATGACGATATCGAGCACCCCCGCTTCCATCGCGGGGTAGAGGACCTCTTCTATCGTGCGGTTGAGGCGGTGGATCTCGTCGATGAAAAGCACGTCGCCCGGCGAAAGATTGGTGAGGATGGAAGCAAGGTCGCCGACGCGCTCGATGGCGGGACCCGACGTGGTGCGCAGGTTCGCACCGATCTCTTTGGCCATGAGGTGCGCGAGTGTCGTTTTACCGAGACCGGGTGGTCCATACAAAAGGACGTGCTCGGGTTGGTGATTGCGACCCTTGGCGGCCTGAAGAAGGATGCGCAAATTCTCTTTTATAGCCAGCTGGCCGACGTATTCCGCCCATGAATCAGGACGCAGCGCCTGGTCGAGCGAGCGGGGGGACTTTTCAATGATTTTCGATTCGGGTTCGGTCATACGATGGCTGCACGAAGCCCTATAAGGGGAGGGTGCAGGCTGGCTTGACAAATGGCTCTGTTGTGCTATACTTCACATCAGAAGCGGAAGGATCCGCTTTTTCTATTTTAGAGACGCACAGCTTTGGGCAATGGTGACTTCTCCGAGGACGTGGTGGCGCGTCTGCCACTATCCTTAGGTCTCAGTTGCAACATTCTCCCGAATGCATTGCCCAAACTTGTGCATCTCTGATTCCGTAGGAATCATCCTGAGTTTGTCGAAGGACTGCTTAAAACATAACACCCCGTTGCGCACGCGCAACGGGGTTTTGTGGTATAAACGCGCCGCCTACTCTCGACCGCGTTTCTTTCCCGACATCCGGATCAGGCGGAACTTTGTGCGCCACGCGTCATTGAGCGCGGCCCAAGTCATATATTCGGCACCGAGCGCAAATCCGCACTCGCCGCCGCGGTAAGCGTCGGCCTCGTACGAGGTCGACGAATCGAACGGAGCTTCCCGAATGAAATTCAGCGCCTCCATGCCTTTCCAATAGCCGCCGAACACCTGTCCGAGCACGTCATTGGTCAAGCTGCGCTGATCGAGTCGATCGACGTCCACCTTCTTGTGCCAGAGCTTGCGCCTGTTGGCAGCATGCGATGCATTGAGCGCGAGAACGCCGGCTTCGACGAGTAGTGTTGCACGCTGTGCAAGCGCAACTGGGTCAATCATGAGCTTCCTCCGTGGCTTTGCCACGCTAGTGGTACCGCTGCCGCAAATAAATGTCAATCAGGCTATCGTCTCGAGCATCACTTCGTCGTTGAGGTCGACGACGCGCGAGAGTTCGTCGTATGAGGTCACGCCCTGCAATACTTTCACCGCGCCGTCCTGTGCCATGCGACGGATGTTCTGATGTTTCGCGGCGTGCCAGATGTCGCGCTCGCTCGAAGTGTGGCGCACACACTCTTCTATTTCTTTGTCCATGAGAATGACCTCGACGACGGCGACGCGGCCTTTGTATCCGAGGCCGCCGCACTTCTCGCATCCCTTTGGCAGCCACATACGCTCGCGATTCGGCGGGAGTTCTTCGGAGTGCGGCACGTTCTTGAGCAGGAAGTTCATTTTTTCCTGGATCTCGGGTGTCATCGGCGATTCCACACGGCACACGGGGCAGAGTTTGCGCACGAGGCGTTGGGCCATCGCACACGTGACAGCCGCACCAAGCACATCGGCCGACACACCCATGTCGATGAGGCGGGGAAAGGTACCGCCGGCGTCGTTGGTGTGCAGCGTCGAGAAGACGAGGTGGCCCGTGAGCGACGCATGCACAGCCGTCGCCGCCACTTCGGCATCGCGGATCTCGCCGACCATGATCACGTCGGGATCCTGACGGAGTGTCGAGCGTAGTCCCTGTGCGAACGTGTAGTCCTTGGACACCTGGGTTTGCACGATGCCGGGCAGATGGTATTCCACCGGGTCTTCGATGGTGACGATCTTTATTTCCGGCTTATGCACCTGTCGCAAGAATGCGTAGAGCGTCGTCGTTTTACCGCTGCCGGTCGGGCCGGTGTTGAGGATCATACCGTTGGGCTTTGAGATCTCGCGGTTGAAAATATCCATGAGGTATTTGTCGAATCCGAGCGCTTCCATGGGAAGTGCGATGGTGGTGGGATCGAGCAAACGCATGACGATGGTCTCGGCGTACGAGCCCGGGAGTACGGATGCGCGTATCTCCACTTCCTTCCCGCCCACCACGATGGAAAAGCGGCCGTCCTGTGCAGCGTTCTTGATGTTGAGCTTGAGGCCGGAGAGCAGTTTGAGGCGGCTCGAGATGAGTGCGTAGGTCGCCGCGTCGAACATGAGTACTTCGACGAGCACGCCGTCGAGTCGATATCGCATGCGCACGCCGTCCTCTTCGGGCTCGAGGTGCACGTCGCTCGCTCCGAGTGAAAGCGCACCCGCCATGATGATCTCGAGCACGCGCGAGATGCGGTGCGCGTCTTTGCTGCTCGTATAGACGCCGATCTCGGTACGCACGTCTCCGAGCGTCTTCAGTTTCTGCAGCATCTGTTGGATCGTGTCGTTCGAGAGCGTGAGAATACCGGCCTCGGTCTCGGTCGCGTACGAAAGATCGTGGTAGCGGTCCCATGCGTGGGCAAGTGATGCGCTGGAAACGATGAAGCGCCGGACCTGGTAGCCGAGCTTTTCGAGATCTTTGATGACGGCGAGAGCATCCGCGCGCTCGGGTGCGCGCATGCCGATGAAGAGGGCCTTATTCACTTTGTGGAACGGCGCCACTTCGGTCGAGCGGGCCATTTCTTCGGGTACGAGCCTGAGTGCATCGGTGTCGATGGATTTATTCGTGAGGTCGACGTACTCGATACCGTATTTCGGCGCGAGCATCTCGGCGAGTTCTTCCTCTTCTTTGGCGCGGAGTTCGTGCAGACGCTCGTCCTGCTTTTTCTCGTTGAACTGTGTCATGTGGCCTTATTGTAACGCATCAATAGTAAGACCGCGCGCGGGCCTCGGGCCCGCGCGCGGCGTTGATTAGAAGACGGTACGACCACCGAAAAATCCACGAATGATGCGCCCGACAATGAAGCCGAGCGAAGTCGCAGCGAAGTGGATCGCCGCGAACTTTCCGAAGGCCATGTTGGTGGCGCCTATCCAGTTGTGCGCGCTCTGCCAGAAGAGCGCGAGGAACAGGAATATTACGGCGACGCTGACGGCATACCACAACCTGTCCGAAGGCCGTCCGGTGAGACCGAAGTATGCCCCGAATGCGAATAGAACAAAGCTTCCTACCGATGCTTCCATAAATGATTCCTCGATGAGACCTGGCCGGATTCTATGCATTTCGCGGCTTTGTGCAACGCGCGTAGAATACGGGCATGAACATCCGCACATCAACGGGCGATGAAATGAGAGCGACGGGCGCTCACTTCGTGCGAGGACTCATACCAAAAAAAACGGCGACCGTTGTTACGCTCTCAGGGGAGCTCGGCGCAGGGAAGACGACGTTCACGCAGGGCATTGCGCACGCGCTAGGTGTGGAGGAAACAGTGTCGAGCCCGACATACGTCATTGAGAAGATATACGCCCTCGCAGATAAAGAGTGGGAGCGTCTCATACATATTGATGCATATAGATTGAAGAGTGCGCACGAGCTCGATGTGCTTGGTTGGAAAGATATGCTTGCCGACCCGGGCGCTATCATCATCCTTGAGTGGCCGGAGAAGGTCGCGGCCGCGATGCCCGAGAGCGCACTCCACATATCATTTGAGATACATGAAGAAGAGCGTATCCTTGTCTTTGATGGCAAAGAAAAAGACGGAGTCTAAAGGAGAAAAACCGCAGCGTCTGGTACTGCTCGACTCGCACGCGATACTGCATCGCGCATATCACGCGCTTCCGGATTTCACGTCGGGCAAAGGCGAGCCCACGGGCGCGCTCTACGGTCTTATCCTGATGCTGCTCAAGATCTCCAACGATCTGAAGCCCGATTACATCGTCGCCGCGCGCGATCTGCCGGGCACGACGCACCGGCACGACCTCTTTGAAGCGTACAAAGCGACCCGAGTGAAAGCGGAGGACGCGCTCATCGCGCAGCTCGAGCGTGCACCGAAAGTATTCGAAGCGTTCGGTATCCCCGTATACGAACACGGAGGATTTGAGGCGGACGATGTTCTCGGCACCATCGTAAAGACGGTCGGTGCACGTTCTGACCTGGAGACGGTCATCGCATCGGGGGATATGGATACGCTCCAATTGGTCGGCGACCGCGTGAAGGTATATACGATGCGCAAAGGGCTGAACGACACCGTCATGTACGACGCGGACAAGGTACGCGAACGGTACGGATTCGGACCCGAACATGTCGTTGATTACAAAGCGCTCCGCGGCGATCCCTCAGACAATATTCCCGGCGTAAAGGGTGTCGGCGAGAAGACGGCGACGGAATTGATAAAAGAATTCGGTTCCATTGAAGAGCTGTATCGTGCTCTCGGGAAAGGCCCGCAAGAACTTGAAAAACGCGGGGTGAAGCCGCGTGTCATACAGCTACTGCAAGAAGGTGCAGCGAACGCGAAGTTCTCGAAAGAGCTCGCGACCATACATGCCGGCGTACCCATCCGATTTGAGCTGCCAAAACGTCACTGGCATATGGCAGAACACGTGAAGACCATCGATGCGATGCTCGTCGAGCTCGAATTCCGCGCGCTCAAGGAGCGTTTGCGCGGCGCGCTGCACGGGGAGAATACCGAAGAAGAAAAGGTCATCGCAGCGCACGAGGCAGTCGATCCGCTCGCGCTTCAAGAGGCATCGGTCGCGCTCTGGCTCTTACAGAGCGACACACCAGCGCCGTCGGTCGACGATGTTTTGCAGTACGCACGCACCGAAGATTTCGAAAAAGCCCGCGAGAAGATCATGTCCGACCTGCGGGACACCGGGCGCCTCATAAATGTGTTCGAGCACATTGAGAAGCCGCTCATCCCGATAATGCGTACGATGAACGAGACCGGCATACGCGTCGATACGGAATACTTGGCGACGCTCGAAAAAGAGTACACCAAAGAACTCGGGGTGATTGCGGGACGGATCTACGGACATGCGGGTCACGAATTCAATATTAATTCACCCAAACAGCTCGGTGCCGTGCTGTACGACGAACTGAAGATCACGCCGGTGAAGCAGAAAAAGACATCGACGGGGGCGCGCACGACGCGCGAGGAGGAGCTGGCAAAGATGTCGCACCTGCATCCGATCATCGAAGACATTCTTTCATATCGCGAATTGCAAAAGCTCCTCTCGACCTACATCGAGAAGATACCGCGGCTGGTAGCGACGGATGGCCGCTTGCACGCGCAGTTCCTGCAGGCGGGGACGACGACCGGCCGTATGTCGAGCCAAGATCCCAACCTGCAAAATATTCCTATTCGCACGGAGTACGGACGTCGCATCCGCAATGCCTTTGCTGCCGACAAGGGCTTCAAAATAGTGGCCATCGACTATTCCCAGATAGAATTGCGTATCGCCGCGGGGCTCTCGGGCGACGAAAAGCTCGTCCAGGTATTCAAAGACGGACGTGACGTGCATACGGAGGTGGCCGCGCAGGTGTTCGATGTGCCTCCTGAGCATGTGGACAGAGAAATGCGCCATCGCGCGAAGGTCATCAACTTCGGCATACTCTACGGTATGGGGGTGAACGCGCTGCGAGCGAATCTCGGCGAAACGGTAACACGACAGGAAGCGTCGCACTTCCTCGAAGAGTATTTCAAGAATTTCGCCGGTGTCGCACGGTACATAGAAAACACGAAAGCCGAGGCCACGCGTCTCGGATACACCGAAACGCTCTTCGGGCGCCGTCGCTACTTCCCCGGACTCAAATCCTCGCTCCCCGGATTGCGCGCACAAGCGGAGCGCATGGCGGTGAATGCGCCGATACAGGGAACACAATCGGACATCATCAAGCGCGCGATGGTAGAGGCCGATGCGCTGATTGAAAAGAACGGTTGGAGAAAAAAGGCGAGACTGCTCTTGCAAGTGCACGACGAACTCGTCTATGAGGTTGACGAAAAAGAGGTAACGGATATCGCGAATGCGCTTCGATCGGTCATGGAATCGGTCGTCGATCCGAAGGCGCTCAGCGGGGTACCGATATTGGCAGAGGTGTCGATAGGGGAGAATTGGGGAGAGTTGGTGAAAGTTGTCCGCAAGGCGTGATTGTGCCGTCGCTGTTCCCCCAGGGGACTCGACTCTCGGCCCGTCGGCCTGCGAGACACGGCACAATCACGCCTTGCGGACTTGGGTGGTAGGATAAATACATGCTGTTTCTTTTTACAGGGACCGATAGCGAAACGGCGCGGGAGAGATTGAATGCGGCCGTCGCAAAGACATCAAAAAACGCGGAGGTCGTTCGTATCACTGATGCGCATACTCTTGCTGATCTTGCGGCGGCACTCGGCGGCGGGGGGATGTTCGGCGGGAAGCGCGTCATCGTACTTGATAACGTTCTTCTTAATAGAGAGATGGAGAACTATGTGCTGGAGCGGCTCGATGTACTGCGCAAGAGTGACGAGGTCATCTATATGTACGAAGCCGCGCCGCTCGCCGCCATGCGCAAGACGCTCGAAAAATATGCGGAGGAAAGTGAGCGCTTCGATCTTGAAAAAAGCGGTAAAAAGGACAATTCGATATTCGCGCTCGCGAACGCACTGCAGAACGGCAAGAAAAAGGAATTGTGGGTCGGCTACCAGCGCGAGATCGCGGCAGGCAAAGCCCCGGAAGCCATACATGGAGCCCTTTTTTGGGGGGCAAAGCAGATGCTTTTGAAGAGCGATTCGCCGCGCGCTCGCGCGCTCGTCGCAGGACTTGCCGAATTGCCTCATGAAGCACGGCGTCGGAGTTATGAACTGGAGTATGCGCTTGAGCATTTTGTTCTGT
>JBAYUL010000011.1:0-12704 GCA_041675105.1 Minisyncoccota bacterium | reverse complement strand
TTTACCGAAGAAGAACTTCTGTGCGTTACGTGTTCCCGAAACAATGGCGACAACCGACGGTTCTTTTTTCCCGCAGAGATAATCGAAGTCGAGTATCGACTGTACGATCCCCGCATGATTCCCCACGACAAGTATTCCGTCTTCACCTCTGCGTATCCGTTCGAGTGTCGTCATATGCGAATGTATGCGATGGCTTCTTCGATCGCTTTTGTGATGACCTCTTTTGACCCGTGAACGGACCCGAGCACCCTTTCCTTCTCAAGAAAGTCTTTCATCAGCATGAGTCCTGTCTCTTCGTTCGGACCACCGCGACGTACGAATACCTTTACATTGTGTTCTCGAAGCTGCCCCCCCGACTCTTTGAGGGCATCGATGATGCCCAAGAATGTTTTTTCCACATCCGTAAAGTTCGCAACGCCACCGGCAATAACGAGCGCCTTCTTCTTCGCGCGCGAGGCGAGCATGAGTGCGATGACCTCTTTCGCATACAAGTATGTCTCTTCACGTGTCGGACCTCCGCTATATTCCCCGTAATTGCCCATAAGGTTCCCGGCACCTTCAAGTTCTGCTTCATCGGCAATGACGATGCTTCCGCCCCCACCGGAGAGAAGAAAGAATAGTGCGCCATCGGGGTTCATCACCGTGAGCTTGAGCGATGCGGGCGTCGTCGCGGCGAGCGCCTCGATCACTGTTTCGGACCGGTGCTTTGAGTGCGCCTTCACCACATCATCCTCGCTCCAATTCTTCGTGAAGAATTCGCCGGCACTATCCACAAGCACTGCCGCATCAAGCACATGTGCCTGACCATCGTGAACGACGAGCGGATTGATCTCCATGAACGCAAAGAAACTCGTATCGAATGCTTGGTACACATGCGCCAAGAACTCTTTTGGTACGCCGGATTCTTTTGAAATGCGCTCAATGTCCGAAGCGTTCTTTATCACATATGCTTGCACTGCTTCCGGATGCTCCTCAATATCCACGCCGCCGTCCTTCGCATGCAATATGCGGACCCCTTCGCGGATACGTTCGAGCGACAGGTACTGCTCATCCTGCCGTTCGTGCGAAACGAGCGGCTCGAGAAGGAACTGAGAAAAACCTTTCTTCTCCCATTCTTTTACCGCTCTTTGCATCTCGGTAGCCGATGCATCAACCGTCAAAAGTCCTTGTTTATAGCGCTTTTTTACGCCCTGATCGACTTTTGCAACCCAGTGGCCTTTTGGAAAGACCATTTTTTCTTCGGAGCGCAGCTGCATACCCCCATACCCCTCACCAAGCAATATTTTCTTCGCCCGATATTCGCTGATCTTTACGCGCGACATATTAGTTGTTGAGTATCATTGCGGACCAATTGGTCTTCGCATCAGTATACTCATCCGCTTTGACAAAACCGAGCTTAGCCGCCAGTGCCGCACTTGCCTCGTTCCCTCCGCTTATTCCCGCCCACAATCGTGCGCGTGGGTATCGCGCGCGGTACACACTCACGACGTCTTTCAGGAACGGCGTCATGATTCCTTTTCCACGGAACGGAGCGTATGACCGATACACAATAGTGTGCCAATCGGACTTTTCTTGTCTTGATTCTTCTTTCAGCTCCTCCGCAGAGAGATATCGAAGTGATTTCCTTCCTATCGGTTTTGGCCCGAACCATGCGAGTGCGGCGAGTGTTCCCATTTTTCCCTCCACAAGCGCAAAAGGCGTGCGCTCTTTCCCGTACCACTCTTCGTATGAGCCTTCGCCAAATCGCTGTTTGTCGGATGTGTATGTCTGAATTGCCGCATCGCTCTCGTCGAGAGACTTTTCTTTCAGTTGGCGAACGAGTTCCTTATCGAGACCTTCTACAATATTGAAATTCGTACCATCTTTTGCTTGAAACTTCCCAATGTGCCGCGACTCATATATCGGGAGGGGTCCTTTCACTTCGTGCATGGACAGAGCGTAGCCCTAGAGCTGCGTTTCGGCAATAGCCTGATTAATCGAAGTGAGCAGTTTGTCACGCATGGTTTCCGCTTCGAGCAAGTGCTCGCCAGTGTACGCAGTATGAGTGAACAATGCGGTCTCGAGCGCTTCAGCTGAGATGTAGCCAAGCGCATACAGGACGCGCGCGACGCATACCAATTCTATTGTTGGAAATATACTGCGTCCGCCGAGGGCGGATCCGCCTTCGGCGGACATGAGTGCTTCGTGCGCCGCGAACACCGCAAGGAAAAGATATTCGTTTGCTTCCTCGCCTGGAACGAGGCGAATGACGAGTTCCGAAATACGCGCAAAAGTGGCGATGCCGCGCGGATCGCCTTGTGCAAGCGCGAGCGCCGTCGCGCCCGCGACGCGCCATCCGCGCTTTCCTTTCACAAGCGAAACATTGGCATACGTATAATTCTGGAGCGCGTAGCGCATCTTGGAGTGCTCGCTACGCACCGCAGAGGCCCTGGTGCGCACGAGCCCGAAATCGCGCGTGAAGAGAGCGATAGTGCGGTCGGCCTCACCGGCCTCTTGTCCGCCGAGTACAAGCGCTTCAGTGTGATATTTCTGGTACATGCTTAGTCGAGAACGAGGGTCGTACCGGTCGCCTTCTCTATTTGTGTGCGATTTTTCTTGGCAATGACCCGATTTTCAGGCGCCACAACATACCTACCCTGTTCACCAGGTTTCATTCCAGATTCTTTGCGATACTGCTGTATCGTACGGACCAATCCGCGGACAAGACCTTCTTCTTCAAGCTCGGGTGTCATGTTCGTATCAAGAACGATCGAAACGCCCGAGCGTTCCACTTTTTTGACATTCACCTCTTCGGCGATGATCGCCAAATATTCTGGAGAAAGTTTCGAAGCCGTTGGAATGATGAGCGACGCAAGCGGCTGGCGGACCTTGATACCTGCTTTGTCGCGCGCATCAAGCGCCTGTGTCACCACGGAGCGCGCGATGTCCATCATCTCAAGAATCGTGCGACTCTCATTGCCGCCGAAGAGTTTGGTCCAGAAACTCGGCTGATACGATACTTCCGGCCACGAAGCGAGGTGCACGCTCTCCTCATCTTCACCTTCCCGCACCGCTTGGAACAAGTATTCCGCAAAGAACGGCGCGGTGGGTGCCATCACCAGCGCGAGTCGATGAAGAACGAAACGCATCGTCGCGAGCGCGGCTTCTTTCTCCTCACCCTCTTCTTTGAATCGGTCGCGGCTTCTGCGGAGATACCAAACCGAAAGGTCGTCGATGAATCCGGCGACGGGGCGCGTCGCATTGTCGAGCTGATATTTCTCAAAACCCGCCGTTGATTCGCGGATAAGCGCATCAAGTCGCGCGATGATCCATTTGTCGAGCACGTTCTCGCTCTTCCAATCACGCACCGTATCGTCGGCATACAGCTGATAGAACGCGAGCACGTTGCCGAGACGACCGAGATTCTTCTTCGCTATTTCATCGACACCTTTTTCCGAGAAACTCAAATTTTCCGACTGCATTACCGGCGAGGACAGCAAGTACATGCGGAGCGCGTCGGCGCCGTATTTTTCGACGACTTCCATCGGATCGGGATAATTTTGGAGTTTCTTCGACATCTTCTTGCCATCTTCGGCGAGCACAATGCCGTTCACGATCACGTTCTGGAATGCGTTGCTGCCGAATATCGCACCGGCGAGCACGTGCAGATAGTAGAACCACGCGCGCGTCTGGTCGATGCCTTCAGCGATGAATTGCGCGGGGAACGTTTTTTCAAAGCGTTCCTTGTCTTCAAATGGGTAGTGCCGTTCGCCGTATGGCATTGAACCTGAGTCGAACCACGTATCGAGAACGTCAGGTACGCGCCTCATCACGCCTCCACACCCACAGGGCACAGTGACTTCGTCGACGATGTGCTTGTGCAGGTCGTCCACCTTTTTGTCGCTTGCCTCTTCGAGTTCCGAGGCGCTTCCGAATACACGCTGCTTTTTGCATTTCTCACACACCCATACCGGAATGACGCTCGCCCAGAAACGCTGGCGCGAGATGGACCAATCGCGCGCACCTTCGAGCCATTTGCCGAATCTTCCCTCTTTTATATGCTCCGGCGACCAATTGATACTCTTCGCGCTGTTAAGCAGATTGTCCTTTATCTTGGTGATATTCACAAACCACGAACTTGTCGCGTAGTTGAGCAGCGGCGTATCGCAGCGCCAACAGTGCGGATAGGAGTGCACGATATTTTCTTTAGAGAAAAAAGTACCGTGATCCTGCAGGTATTTGAGGACCGCGATATCGGTACCCAAACGCTCTTTATCATCGTCGGATCGGGGCTTCACTTCCATTCCGGCGAAATCGGTGACCTCGGCCTTCATCGTGCCGTCGAAATTCACATGCTGCACGAACGGCAAGTTCACCTTTTTCGCCAATTCCCAGTCGTCAGCGCCAAAGGCGGGTGCTTCGTGTGCGATACCCGTACCGCTATCGGCAGTGATGAAATCCGCCGCATACACTTTCCACCCGTTCTCGCGATTCTTTAGGTTCTTATCGTTGATGTAGTAATCGAACGGCGGTTCGTATTCGAGACCAACAAGGTCTTTTCCATCTACAATGCCGAGCTCAGCGCCATTCAACTGAGCATATGGAGTATTTTTTAATACATCTACAACTTTATCTTTCGCAAGAATGAAGGTCTCGTCTGTAAACGAAAGTTTCGCGTAACGGATACCTTCTCCAACGGCGAGCGCAACATTGCCCGGCAAGGTCCACGGTGTCGTAGTCCACGCGAGCATATATACGTTCCCTGACAAACCGATCTTCTCCAGATTCTTCAATTTGAATTTCACCGTCACCGCAATATCTTTCACGTCCTTATATCCTTCCGAGACTTCCGTTTGCGAAAGCGTCGTCTCACAGCGCGGACAAATGTGCATTGAGCGATAATCTTCGTATACGAGCCCTTTGTCCCAAAGCTGCTTGAACGCCCACCACACGCTTTCCATGAACGGCTTGTCCATCGTGCGATACGCGTGCTCCATGTCGGCCCATCGCCCGATGCGCGGGATCACCTTTTCCCACTCGTGTGCATACGTGAGCACGCGCGCTCGACAGAGCTCATTGAATTTTGCGACCCCCAGCGCCTTGATGTCTTTCTTGTGTTTGAAGCCAAGCTCCTTCTCTACGATGTTCTCGATCGGCAATCCGTGGCAATCCCAACCCCACACACGCGGCACGGAGTATCCGCGCATCGTGCGATAGCGCGGCACGACATCCTTGATGACCGACGCGACGATATGTCCGTAGTGCGGGAGGCCTGTGGCGAACGGCGGTCCGTCATAAAAGACGTACTCGCCTTTCGGGGCGGGTTTGGCGACTGATTTATTGAAAATATCGTTCTCCTTCCAAAAACGTAAGATTCCCTCCTCGCGCAGCGCTATTTCTGATCTACTTCTTCCTTTGCCCTCCATAGCCTCGCCGCGCTCCTCCGAAGCTTTACGCGAAGGAGAGGCGGCGGAGGGGCGCTTTGAGGTCTCGCTTTTTTGTTGATTTTCAGCCATTTGCATCATGGTATCAAACGAAAAGCCCTGCTGCGAGCCAGGGTCTGCTGCCCGAGTAACTCGGACAACTACATCTTTTCCGGAAGCAGGAAGCGCCCCCATTGCTTATTGACACACGATACGTATATTGGACCCTGTATGCTCGAAACGAGCGACGATAACCCAATTCCATCCGTTGGCCGAGATTTGCCCGCACTGGATGTAACAGTGGCTGACGCATTTGATTCAACAATAAGAGATGTGACCGGTCGGACGTATTTGGACTTCACGAGCGGCTGGTGCGTCGGTAATTTCGGCTGGGCAAACCCCGAGATACGCGACGCAGTATTGGCATACAAGGGACCAGATTACGTTTATCCCTCCTACCAATTCCAGCCGTGGGACGAGCTCGCCTCACTGATAGGACAATTGACTCCTCGCGAGCTTACGCACTCCTTCAGAGCCACGGGAGGCACCGAGGCGGTCGAGTTCGCACTACAGATGTCGATGTCCCACACCGGCAGAAAAAAGTTCGTCGCTATCCAAGAGAGTTATCATGGACACTCCCTTGCGACGCTTGCCTTGGGCGGCGGCGAATTCAATTCGCGCTACCTGGGCACCTGCAATGGCTTCCTGCAGTTGCCGCTACCACTTGACCGCACGGCGGCCATCCGTCTTGACGAACTCTTGAAAAACGGAGACGTTGCCGCGTTCATCATGGAGCCGGTGATATGCAACCTCGGGTCGGCCTTACCCACACAGGAATTCATGACCTGTGCACGTGAGTCTTGTACGAGGTATGGGACGCTTTTTATTGCGGACGAAGTAGCAACCGGCTTCATGCGCACGGGCGAAATGTTCGCGTTCGAATTGTTCAACATCAAACCGGATATTATTTGTTTGGCAAAGTCGATCACTGGCGGTTATGGATCTTTGGGTGTGGCCGTAACGACGAGCTCCATCGCCAGGTCGATGCATTATGAAATGAGCACCTACTCAACGTTTGGCTGGCATCCGCGCAGCACCATCGCGGCCATAGCCACGATACGATACATGATGCGTAATCGACAAGAACTGCGACAGAATGTCTTGGATGTGGCGAGTATCTTCCGGAAGGAGCTTCCTGATACTGCGCGTTATACGCTCCGGGCCGCTGGCCTCGCCATCGCTTTGATATTTAGCGAAGGGGCCGACGTCTCACACATCGTACGCACGACCCAGAAACGGGGGCTGCTTGTCAGCCAGCTCGACTCTCGTACTCTTTCGATCTTCCCTGCACTGACCATTAGCCCGGAAGAAGCTCTGCGTGGCATAAGAATACTGCAAACAACGCTGCATGAGCTTGGATATGCGTCTATATGACCTACTCCACGGCCCCAGGAAACTTGTTGATGCGAGAAGAGACACGATATAAGGTGCTTGACCGCTCTAAACTACTCGAACATTTGGTGCGTAAGGACGCACTGCAAGTCACTCAGTACGAACGTCCCTTCGTGTTGACGGTATATTTTGGTTACGTATCAGCTCACGAGGCGCACGCCAAGGAGCTGAAGAACGTTGCGCTCCGGGTCCGCTTCTATCTCCCACTGCGTCTCGACGCCGCCACGGTTTTGAATGACGATATGGCGTGCGTGCCTGAAATCAAAGAGCGCTTTGATGCCTCTCCTGACCTGCGCAATAAGACCCGCCTAACCGACGTGCCGGTACCTTTCCGCGAGGCAAAGGAGATACTAACGCACGCTTTGAGATCCAGGAAAACGGACGAACAGGACCTAGGCACACTTGTACTCACGCCCCTTTACGCTAGCCACTTTCACCGCACTCACTTCGAGAGGGACCATGTTCGTATCTCTGTCGACCGCGATATCGCATTCTATTCTTGCATCAATAAAGATGCTGATTGTTTCCTCATTGAATTCGACAGGGTGCCCTTCGATGTCGCGGAGATCAAAGTAGGGTCGAGTGGGCTGGAACTGGAACGAGAACTTGAGAAGCAAGGTTTCATTAGCCGCCTCCCATTGAACTTTTCGAAAGGCTACCTGATGTTCAATAGTGGGAATAAGCCCGACTTTGAAGAACTGGACATCAAGCTTGAGGCGGAGAACAAATGGGAAGTCATAGAACGTGAGACAAAGCTCGACATCATCGGCAACGCCACGGGACTTTTGGCGCGTGATCAAGATTTTCTGAAAGAACACGACTTCGTAGTCGGCGCGGCATTTCACGATATGTCCTATCATAAAGTCCTTGCTGCACCGCCTGACGGTATCACCATCATGAGTAGGCATAAGGACTTCGACGATTCGGTAATAAAATTTAAGAGACGCGTACGTACAGCCCCATACTTAGAGCGGATCGAGAAAGTCATCCCATACTCCGTCGATGCTTTAGGGCCCCTTCTTGGCATAGGCGACGTCCAATTACACCGTGCCATCGAGACAGGCCCCATTTTCTCGAGACAGAGAGTCCGACGAAATGTTTATTCGCCGAAGTCTCGGCTCTTTTTCGAAATATTCGCGGATCATTGCGAAATTATCAACCGTCCAAGTGTGAAATGCCTCGATCAAATAGAGGTTGAGCTTGTGGGAAAAATCGACACTATTCCTATTTCTGACGATAAGAAAGAGCTCGATGCCGGGCTGCAGGAGGCTACCAACGCGGTAATGTCGTGGTGCGAACTGACTGGCCTTGCACCCCAGATATCCACGCAGACCAAATACGATTGGGTAACGGGCCACGTCACCTTCTGAATCTATGGCTCTGCGCACCCAAAATGAACGATTTGCCCGTGCGCGCATCCTAGCGATGCGTATAAGAGAGAACCGAGAGAATTTGATCGGAGCACTTATCACCGCCGAGTCGCACGAGTCGGCTCAGTTTGAGATCGAAATGTCGATTCGCGCGCTTGAAAATATCTACCAGGAACCCGCAATGAGCACGCCGGGCAACGGAAATTTGAACATATCCGTTTTCTTGCCGCAAAATCTACCGCTTTATTCCATCGTCCTTATGGCCGCGATACCACATCTTCTTGCGAAGAGCACGTTTATGAAGCCGTCTCACCTCTCACGCGACCTCTATCAGAGGGTCCATGAAATACTTTTCTTTGATGATGAAGATCTGACTTTATGCACCAGTACGAGAAGAGTCTTTACTGAGGCCTTCGCATCCGTAAGCGATGTCGTGATCTTTGCCGGCGAACATTACAACGCACTCAAACTTGCGGAACTCTGCCCTAATGCGCTTTTCATCCATTTAGGTCATGGCCCAAATCCGATGGTCTTACTTCCCGACGGAGACATCGACAAAGCGGCATATGCAGCATCAAAAGCACGCTGTTTTAACAGTGGGCAAGACTGCAGTGCCCCGGATATCATTTTCATTCCATCGAACATGAAGAGGTCCTTTATAGAGACTCTCTCCTCGTACTTGGAGAAAGTACTCGTGGGAGATTACTCAGACCCCCGTGTCACCGTCGGACCAATACGTGATGAACAAGTCGTCCGATACTGCAATGAGTTCATTCGAGATCATCAGGAACTCGTAGTTTACGGCGGACATGTCGACGTGGTGAAGCAGCTCGTCTTCCCCACTATCATGTATTCTGAACACCGAGATCCCTACGTAAAATGTAATGATCTTTTTGCACCTCTTTTTTTCGTCGTCGGATACGAAAACCCGCGGGACCTGGACGACCTGCTGCGCAAAGATATATTCACAGAATACGCGATGTTCCTTAGTGTATTTACCACTTCCGCCCCGCCAGCGGGCCTGATCGACAACAAACTAGAGACCGTGATCATTAATGGCTCTCCCCTCGCGAATGAAGACCCAAACAGACCGTTCGGTGGATACGGATCAAGGGCATCAGCCGTACGACGATCGAGCCGATATGAATCGAGGCCGATATTGATCTCAACGGAAATCGCGCGCCATTTCGGCGCGTACCCCTCCCACGAAGAATCCTACTGCTCAGTTACATCTTCTCTGGGGCCGGAATGCCCAGTATCCAAAGCCCATTCTTGAGCGTTCTGCGAACAGCGTCGACCAGCGCGACCTTGTGAGCAGCAGCCGGGTGCCGTCGAGTATCTGCTCCTGTGCATACCAGCTGTTGAATCTGCCGGCGAGCGCGATGAGATAGTTCGTAAGCACGTGCGGCTCCATGAGCGTCGCGGCATTCTCGACGACCTCGGGAAAACGATGCAAGAGGCGCGATACGTCATTTGGCTCAGCGCCCGGATCGACGGCGGGAGTAACATGTTCCTTTTTTGCACGCTCGACTATCTGATGTGAGCGAGCATGCGCATACTGCAAGTATGGACCAGAGTCGCCTTCAAGCGAAAGTGACTTTTCTTTATCGAATACAATGTTCTTGCCTGAGCCCTGTTTCAATATTTGATATTTGATCGCTGCGACGGCGACGGTCTCCGAGAGGAGTTCTTTATCGTCTGCACGACTTTCGGTCGCTCGCTCTTTCGCGCTCTCTCCGAGTTCCGAGAGGAGCGATTCGCCCGTGAGAACGTTCCCTTTGCGCGACGACATCTTGCCTGTCGTCAGTGTGAGAAAGCCCGTCGGGATGTGCCGGATACTCTTTGATGCCGCCTCAGGAAATATCTTTCTTATGGCCGCGAAAAGGACCTTGAAGTACTCAAGCTGCTCAACGCCCGTGACGACGATGTAACGAGACCACTGCGGGAATTTATCGGTCTTCAGCTTGAAGTTCCCCACATCCTTCGCTTCATACGTTGGCAATCCCGCTGAATTGACGAAGACGCGCGTATGGAGTCCGTACTGCTCGCCAGGAAAGATCACTGCTCCGTCGCTCCTCTGGAAAACGTCACCCATGTGCGCAAGCACGATATCTCGTCCTACTGGACCCGCTTCACTCTCGAATAGTTCGAAGTCGAACGTGGTACCAAGTTGTTTGCAAATCGCCTCGAGATGCGAAAGCGAGGTCGCAACACCGACTTTCCGCAGTGCATTCAATTCCGTATCGCCTTCGTAGATGCGCTTATTCACCACATCGATCTCCGCCTTCGCTGCCGCATCAGCCTCGTAGGCTTCATTGCCGCTGCGATACGCCTCGCCGAGTGCTTTGATATCGTTCGGGTCGCCACCAGTCTTCTTTAAACCCCAGACGCCCTTCGCTACAGTAAGACCGATATCCGACGGATAGTTGATGCGTCGCACGCTCGCGCCGGAGAATTGCAAAAGTCGCGAAACGGACTCTCCGAGAATGTTCCCAACAAGATTCCCGATGTGCAGCGGTTTAAAAAGATTTGGGCTCGTATACTCGAGAAGGATCTCCTCCCCCTGCAGTTGCGCATTCGCTCCCCACGTATCCTCAGAGCGCGCCGTTTCAAGTGAAGCTGCTACGGCCGAAGGAGCGAGGAGGAAATTAATGAAGCCCGGCCCCGCGATGTCCACCTTCGCGATCCCTTCGATGGAACCGAGCGCGGCAACGACCTTCTCTGCAAGCGCCCGAGGAGCGGTACCCGCTTGTTTTGCATATTGAAGGGCGACACCCGTTGCATAGTCGCCGTGGGAAAGTTCAGCTGGATGTTCGAGCTTCACATCGGAAGCTTGTACACCGCATTCTTTCAGCGCATCGGCAACGCGCGTTTGGAGCAAGTTCTTGATGGACATACGCGTATTGTATTACGCCTTACGCACCGCGTCCCATACGCGGGAATGTATGGTTTGTGGCGGTTCGCCTGACTCGCATCGGATCGTGTGCCACTCCCGCCGCCTCGCGAGGACCGCATATTCCTTGGTGACCTCTTTCTGATAGCGCACATCCCGTTCATTCGCATCGAGCTTCTTATTGCTCTCGATACGCAGCCGTTTCTGTGAGAGCGTTACTGGCAACGAAAGATAGAGGACAATATCGGGACGCGGAAGTTTGAACTTTCCGTACTCTAGTTTCTCGAAGAATCTCCGGAATGCTGCCCGCTGCGCTGGCTCGCAGTTTGCGGCGCCAAAAGCGAGATTGCTGGTGGTGTACCGATCACAGATAACGATCCCTTTTCTGAGCGCGTTCGATATTTTCTCCCCTGCGAGACCGCGATCTACCGCGAACGGAAGCGAGGTGTGATACGCATCCATTTTCCGGTACTCGCCGTGCTTATTCTGTAGAGACTCTCGTATAAAGTTCCCCACCACATCTGTATAGTCCGGAAAACTGAAGGTCGTCACTTGTGTTCCCCTCTTGCGCAGCTCACGCGCAAGCATTTTTACCTGTGTCGCCTTCCCAACACCATCGATGCCTTCAAAAACGATCAGCGTACCTCGCTTCATGCACTGATTATGCCCAACAATCAATAAATCGCCAGCAAAAACAAAAGGCTGCGATTACCGCAGCCTTTTGTCATATGTCTGGTGGTTTATTCCGTCGTGATGCCCATGCTTCGAGCAGTGCCGGCGATGATCTTCTTTGCGTGCTCAAGGTCGTTCGCGCTGAGGTCCTCCATTTTGTCCTTCGCGATATCCTCGAGCTGCTGCTTGGAGAGCTTGCCCACCTTGTCGGTGTGCGGGCGCGCCGAGCCTTTTTCGAGACCGAGCGTTTTGAGAATCGTACGCGAGGCCGGCGGCTTCTTCACAATGAAGGTGAATGAACGGTCCTTGTACACCGTCATAAGCACCGGGACGATCGTGCCCATGAGCGGGCGCGTTTGCGTATTGAACTGGTTCACGAATTCGCCGATGTTCACTCCTGCAGGACCAAGCGCGGTGCCCACCGGAGGAGCCGGTGTCGCTTTGCCCGCCTCGATCTGCAACTTGATTATTTTTGTGACTTCTTTTGCCATATGATTATTTCGACTTAGACTCGCTGGACCTGATCTGCTTCGAGCTCCACGGGAGTCTCGCGGCCGAACATGGGTACGAGCACTTTAACTTTTCCACGCTCTTCGTCAATCTCCCCCACTTTGCCTTCGAGATCCTTGAACGGCCCGTCGATGATGACCACCGCATCGCCTTCGGAGAGATCAATGGCGTGGCGCACCGTATCGCCCTCGCTGCGCTTCAGTATTTTGTCGACTTCTTCCTGCGAGAGCGGAACGGCCTGGTTGGCGGTGCCGACAAATCCGGTGACCTGCGGGGTATTGCGTACCACGCTCCACGCATCGTCGGTCGCGATCATGTCGACGAGCACGTATCCGGGAAATATCTTCTCTTTCGTTTCGGTCTTGCGTCCGTTCTTGATCTTGATCTTTTTCTCGATCGGAACGA
>JBAYUL010000010.1:0-12846 GCA_041675105.1 Minisyncoccota bacterium | reverse complement strand
TGGTCAGGCCCGAGCGTTACGCGAAGATTGGACGACCCGCCGAGGTTTTCAGCGGAGAGGTAGGGTTCCGCAAGGGTAAATCCGTCAGAATTGGCATTGTTTATGATCGTGACGGTGCTCCCGTTCAGTACGACGGTCTCTCCCGGCAGTCCTATGACGCGCTTTATGAGGTCGCGGCCGGTGTTTTGGGGCAATTTAAAAACGATAACGTCGCCGCGCTGGGGTGCGGAGAAGTCATACGTGAGACGGTCGACGATAAGGTAGTGAAGATCGTGGAAGGTGGGTTCCATGGACGCGCCGGATACGATGAAGGGTGCGGCAACAAAGAAGCGGATGCCGATCGCGAGGCCGATCGCGACGATCGCATAGAGAATGAGTGAGCGCTGCGAGGAATTCCTCGTATCCGATGATGGATTTTTCATCACAGGATCGGTCATGTCTGCGCATTCTACTCTGGCGGTGGCATTGACACCAAGTAGAAGGAGTGGTGCGTCTCCTTTATGTAAAAAAGAAACTCTTTCCTCGAAAAATATTTTAGGGTCGTATAATTTTCTGCTGAAAATTCACTCACGCTCGTGCCGTCGCACTGCGCGGGATCCCAAAATATCTTTCTGCGCGAGTTTCTGCCTGAGTTATGTATCGCACTGTCCGATACTGTATACTTCCAGACTATATGGCATGGGTCGTTGTGGGATTGGGTAATCCGGGAGAGGACTACGAGAATACGCGGCACAATACCGGCCGCATGGCGCTTGAATTCTATGCAAAAAAGGCCGGCGCGAGCGCGTGGAAGGAGGACAAAAAGTCGCAATCGCTCACGACCGGCGTGAATGCCGGCAAGGCGTTGCTCGCGCTCGTGCTCCCCAACACCTTTATGAACAAATCCGGCGCCGCGGTCGCGAGGTTCGTGAGATCGCAGCGTGCGGCGGAGAGCCTCATCGTGCTCTACGACGACCTTGATCTCCCGCTCGGCAAAATAAAACTATCGTTCGACCGCGGGAGCGGAGGTCACAAGGGAATAGAGTCGATCACTCGCGCAGTGAAGACAAAACGATTCACGCGCATTCGTATCGGAGTCTCGCCGGAAACGCCGGGAGGCAAATTGAAGAAACCGCGTGGAGAGGACGATGTCGTGAAATTCATACTGGCGCGATTCAAAGCGGGTGAGATGGACGAGCTCAAAAAGATATTCAAAAAGGTATCAGAGGCCATCGAGGCGATCGTCGCCGAAGGACCGATGATCGCGATGAATCAATTCAACTAATGTATCGATCGGAGTGCAGCCGCGGATGTGTTTGAATGTCGCGCGTGATTGACCGAAGCGCGATTACGTGCTATAATGGAAGATAGCACTTCGCAAAGTAGAGCACGGAGAGGTCATGTCGACGACATACGAACAGTTGCAACAATTCGCCTTAGGCGAAACGAAACGGATCAGAACGGACCGTTTCGATGCTCAGATCGTGGCGAAAAACGGAAAGTACCAGCGGCGCGCAGAAGTCACGCTCCTGCTCATGGAACGAGTCAAGTACCGCGACGCGGTGGCACCCGTGTCGAAGATGGATGACATCTTCAATACGGTAAAGGACATCTCCGATCGCTACTATCAAAAGCGCCAATGGCGTCTTCGGTGGCGATGGAAGCGCGAATTCGCCGCGCTCGTCGAACGCGTGAATTCCTACTGATGCGCGCGAGATCTCAAGAGCGCCTGGCATGTTGCCGGGCGCTTTCGTTTTGTTGCGACAAGTCCGACTTGACGCGACGCGTGTTGACGTGAGCAATCGCTCATGCTTTGATTCACGCCGGCAACTCATGGAAGGGGGCGCCAATGTTCAGGGACGGAAAGGATTATTTCCAACAGCTGGGGGCGGCGGCTCTTTTGAGCAGAAAGCCGTCGAAGCTCACCATTGTGAACGGACGTCACCTCGCGACCGAAGACGAGCGTTCGCCGGAGTGGCGCAAGGAGGTGTGCGACGAGCTTGCACTCCTTTGCGCAGGCATGGCGATCACGGACGATGTGTGTCTGCGCATCGAAACAGATGTCGCCTTTGAGGCGAATCTTCTATCCGTCGGGTCGCGCGCTAGGCTCGTCAGCAAGATCGAAGCGATGGTTCGCTTGGTGCAGCTCGATCAGGCGGCGGAGTGACGCGCTATGAGAAAACGAGAACGAAAAAGGCCCGGAGCGACAATGCCCGGGCCTTTCGATATTTCTATATGTGTTAGAGAGCCGGCTTGAGCGTCATGCGGCGGTCCTTCGGTTCGAAGAAGGTGATCGTGAACGGATAGACTTTGCCCAGCTCGAGCTTCGAGCGGAGCTCTTCCTCGGTGCCGAATTCGGAGACATGGACGAGTCCGGCCACGCCTTCCTCGATCGACGCGAGTGCGCCGTGTTTGTTGTATTTGATGACGACCGCTTCCACGCGCTGGTCCTTTTTGTATTTCGCGGCAGCCGCCTTCCATGGGTCCTCGAGAAGTGCTTTGATCGAGAGCGACACTTTGTCGTCCTTGATCTCGATGACCTTCACTTTGATGGTCTCGCCCACCTTGTAGCGGGATTTTGGATTCTCGACAAGCGCCCAGTCCATTTCTGAGATGTGTACGAGGCCTTCGAGTCCGTCCTCGAGCTTCACGAATACGCCGAACTCGGTCGCACCGGTGACAACGCCGTCGACGGTGTCGCCGACCTTGTACTTCTCGACGAGCGAAGCGCGCTCGCTCGTGCCCGCGCCCTTCTCGGAGAAAATAAGTTTTTGTTCCTTCGGATTCGCGGTGATGACGAGGACCTCGAGCTTCGTACCCACCATTTTCTTGAGCTCAACGAAGATCTTGTCTTTATCGCCGTCCGGTACGCGCGGGTAATGCGCGGGCGAGAGCTGTGAAGCGGGAAGGAAGCCGGAGAGACCGTTCCAGTTGATGATGAGTCCGCCCTTGTTCGCATCGGTGACCGCAAGTTCGAAGACGGTCTTCTTCTGGGAAGCGACTTCCGCCTCGTTCCAGATGAGCGCCTGGCGCGCTTCGCGGAGCGACAATTCAATGTAGCCGTCCTCGTTGTCGGAGCCGACGACTTTCGCGGTGACGAGGTCGCCGATGTGGACGTTCTTGAGCGTCTCACGGGCCGAAAGATATTCGCGGCCGTAAATAATACCCGTACCGAACGGGTGGAGATCGACGAACACGCGAGCGCGACCGAGCGCGACCACGGGTCCTTCGACGACGTCGTCTATTGCGGGAGCCTTGGGAGTCGAGCGGAGAAGTTCCGCCATCGGGCCCTCCACCGCCTTGGCTTCGGAGGGCGAGCCCTCTTCGCTCTCAGAGTCGACTATCACATTCTTCTTATCCTCAATATCTGTTGTCATTGTAATGGTCGAACGGTGCTTTCCTGCTTACGCTACCGGAACTAGTGAGGAGCAAAATCAGAGATTCTTTCTGATTTTGTCCGAACGACGTTCCGGAAAGCTTTGCTTACCGTGTCAGTCGGCAGGAGAGTATAAACCGTACGAACTATTAATTAATATGCCTGCCGCCGGCAGGTGGGCACACTATATATGAGGTGCCCTCGCGGCGCAATGTGGTAGAGTATTTTTATGTCTGAAGAGAAGAGAGGTACGGACGGCGCGCGATTTGCGCGCGGGGTGGGCGGCTTTTTCAGCGAATTCTGGAAATTCGCGGCAAAGGGAAATGCGATCCAGCTCGCCGTCGCCGTCGTGGTGGGCGGTGCTTTTGGTGGCATCGTCAATGCGCTCGTCAACGACATCATCACGCCCTTTCTCTCGCTTGCGACCAACAACGTGAATTTCAGCGCGTGGGAATACGTGATACGGCCGTCCAAGGTCATCGCGGGCACCACGACCCCTGCGCTCGTGGTGGGATACGGGCACTTGCTGCAGGCGACCCTCAATTTCCTGATCGTCGGTCTATCGATCTTCCTGATATTCAAACTCTTCGAGGGGTTCGTGAAGCGTTTCCAGAAAAGGGAAGCCGAAGCTCCGCCGACGCCTCCGGTATCAAATGAAGAGAAACTTTTGTGCGAGATACGCGACATATTGAGATCCCAATCGAACAACAAAAAAGACGAACCCCGGAATTGATCCGGGGCCGTTGAATGTCGTAGCCTTCTTCCGGCTACTGCTGTGCGACCGGTAAGAGCGGGGAGGGTGTTTGCCGCTGCACGGTCACGCGCGCGCCGAAGGGAACGAGCGGCACGCGGGCAAGCGTGCAGATATCGTGCGTGGCTTGCTGGCCACAAACCGTCGGTGGCCAGAATGCGACGTTGATATCGTCGTTGAAGTTCGAGACACGTGTCACCAGACGCATCGCGGCTTCGTACGATTGCACCTTATTGCCGAAGCCGACGGCAGCCGCATTCACCGCAACGTTACGACCGTCGGTCAACATCCAGCCCCTGACCATTCCGAACTCGACGAGCTGTTCCTGCGCGTTCGCGCGGTCAACGGGCGCGATGACGAGCGCGTAGTTTCCGAGAAGTAAAAGTGCGGCTAAGGCCGTTATCGTTTTGATCCGCATCACTTCCTCCGTCCCGCCTTTATCCCTGTATGCAAAATCCTGTGTCACTGCGGGCAGTAACAACAGGTCCTACTGATAACGCTACGCCTGCATTGAAATGCGTCAAAGGGTCGTGGTGCGTATAAAAATCGATGACCCCAAGGAAGCGAAGCTTCCCCAGGGTCACGTAGTGGCCGAAAATCGACTTGACCGACAATACGGTCAGCGGCCGAAACGGCGCTATTGGAGACGGTCCAGAACTTAGCCGACGACGGCCTTCTTCAGGTGATTGTGGCCGGTATCGACGAGCAGGCTGCCGATGGCGATCTTCTTGCGCGCCAGACCATGAGTCTTCGGAGCCGAAGCAGGACCAGCGGTAGCGCCGAGCAACATCGCGAACTTCGTCATGGGTCTCTCCCTGTTGAGTGCCGTCGGAGACGGACATCTCTGCACAGCCGTCGGTGGCCAGCTTGAGCAAGGTGCTCGTACTGTCCTAGCTGTACTATCAGCGTAGCCTGTTCATGAATCCGGTCAAGGACGTGTGTGTATAACTAAAAGTGCTACAATGCCGCCATGATTTTGACATTCCATGAAGGCGCGTGCGTTCGGGCAAGTGCGGGGGATACGACCCTCGTATTCGGGCCGGTATCGAAAGCTTCAAAGAAATACAAGCCGGTCAATTTCGGCGCGGATGTCGCATTCGTCTCTTTTAATCATCCCGACATGAACGGCGCGGACGAAGCGGGTCGCGGCGATAAACAGCCGTTCCATGTTTTTGGTCCCGGCGAATACGAGGTGAAAGAGATCGTCGTCTCCGGCTTTCCCGCTGGTTCCGCCTACGGCGGGGAGGGGAAGATCAATACGGTGTACTCGGTGCATTTCGACGGGCTTTCGGTCTTGTATCTCGGCGCGCTCGGCGACCTCGACCTGCCGGCGGAAGTGCTCGAAATGGACGCGCCGGACGTGCTCATTCTTCCGATAGGCGGCGAAGGCGCACTTTCTCCGGCCGAAGCCGAGAAGCTCTCGGTGAAGCTCCAAGCGAAGATCGTGATACCGATACTGTATGACGATAGATCACTCAAAGCGTTCCTCAAAGAGGCGGGCGCAGAGGGGACGAAGCCCGTGGACAAACTCACGATCAAGCCGCGCGACGTGGTGGGCAAAGATGGAGAGGTCGTGGTGCTGAGCGCGTAATCCCACACGCAGTACATTTTCTGCACGCGAATCGCGTGCGGGATAGTAGAATGGAGAGGTGGTTGTACAAAAAGCGATAGACAATCTGAAGGACCGTCCCAAGGACGAGCGCAAAACGGTCGCCGGCGGCATCGCCATCATGGTGGTCGTCGTGCTTCTCGCCGCATGGGCGATTCTTTTCTTCAAACGCATTCAGGCAGGCTCGCAGACCATCAATTTGGACAGCGGCGCGCAGAGCGACTTTAATCCTACAGCGACGAAGCAGGCGCAGCAGGCGATAGAGCAGTCGAATGGCCAAACACCCGAAGATCTCTATAACATCAGATATGACGCGGCGGCGAATCAGCTGCAAGGCCAGCAACAGGTAGAAGTGCAGCAAACGAGCGGCGGTACGGACCAGTTCGGCCAACCCACCGCCTACTAAAAAGGACCGTCCTTTATATTCTTATAATTGCGCTTCTGCTCAGTCGTTTTTCGTACTAAAAAAGGACCGTCCTTTATATTTTCATAAAACAAAAGACCGCCTCACCGAGCCGGCCCTTTGCCAGTTGATGACGCGGCCCTACATCGGCTGCACGCGAGCTGTAACCCCACGAAGGTTGATCTCGATCTCGACCGTGGGTTCGAGAATCTGATTCTTATACCGCTTCGCACGGTATATCTTTCCCTGCAAATACCGCGCAGCCTTATCGCGATATAAGCGCATATTCACTTCCTCTTCGGCACAACTGTCCGAGGGTCCCTTGTATTCCATAATGAACCGATGGACCATTCGGTAGCTCGACAGCTCATCTGGGGTCACCGAGACGACGGAAGCGCGAAACGTCACCAGGGGCAGTCCACCCAGAAGAAGGAGAATGCGTGCTATTACGGGATAGTACTTAACGGAAGATTCGGGCATGACGTTTACCTCCGTTCATGGCCTCGCGAACACCGTGTTGATGTCGCTGCGGCGACTATGCTTGAGTTTCTTTAGCTGGTCAAGCACGTCGAACGCCTCAACGGCGTTGAGGCGTTTGGGGTGCCCCTATAGAGCCGTTTTTGAGTGGATTTGCCGTGCGCTCCATGCTATAATTCACGTATATATGGCACGCGGAAAGGACGAGAAAAAGCCTGATTCTGAGGCTCCAAAACCGGCACATGTGAACGTTATTTCGCGTTCCATCACGACAGAAATGCGCGAGTCGTATCTCGACTACGCGATGACCGTCATCACGGCGCGCGCGCTTCCGGATGTCCGCGACGGATTCAAACCGGTGCACCGCCGCATCATGTACGCGATGCAGGAAGCCGGACTCACGGTCTCGGCGAAGACGCGCAAGTCGGCGACGGTCGTCGGCGATGTGCTCGGTAAATACCACCCGCACGGCGACGCCTCGGTGTACGACGCGATGGTGAAAATGGCACAGGACTTCTCGATGCGCTATCCGCTCATCATCGGCCAGGGCAACTTTGGTTCGATCGACGGCGATGGTGCTGCTGCATACCGATATACCGAAGCCAAGATGTCGCGCATCGGCGGCGAAATGCTCCGCGACATCGACAAAGAGACCGTCGACTTCCGCGCGAATTACGACAACACCAAACAAGAGCCCAGCGTGCTTCCGACGACCATCCCGAATTTGCTGCTCAACGGAACACTCGGCATCGCCGTGGGTATGGCGACCAACATCGCGCCGCACAATCTGCGCGAGGTCTGCGACGCGGCGACGCACCTTATCGAGAATCCCGATGCCACGACCGAAGACCTGCTCCAGTTCGTGCAGGGACCGGATTTCCCAACGGGCTGCATCGCGTTCAACCAGACCGACATCAAACACGCGTACATGACGGGCCGTGGGCCGGTCGTCGTGCGTGGTGATGCCGAGATCGTGGAAGGAAAGAAAGGCGATTATCAGATCGTGATCACCTCGATACCGTATCGCGTCGTGAAATCCGATCTCATTACCAAGATGGCGGACCTCGTCCAGGAAAAGAAGCTCGAAGGCATACGCGACATACGCGACGAATCGACCAAGGACATCCGCGTCGTCATTGAGCTCAAGAACAACGCGCATCCGCAGACAGTGCTCAATTATCTGTACAAGCACACACAGCTCGAAGACACCTTCCACTACAACATGGTGGCTCTCGTCGACGGCGTGCCGCAGACGCTGTCGCTCAAATCGATGCTCGAGCACTACATCGCGCATCGCAAGGAGGTCGTGACGCGCCGCACGAAATATGACCTCCGCATCGCCGAGGCGCGCGAACACATTCTTCTGGGTCTCAAAAAGGCTCTCGACCATATCGACGAGATCATCGCGCTCATAAAGAAGTCGAAGGACGTGGACGATGCGCGCACGGGGCTCATGACGAAGTTTAAGTTCTCTGAGCTGCAAGCGAACGCGATCCTCGACATGCGTCTTCAGAAGCTTGCGGGCCTCGAACGCAAGAAGATAGAAGATGAGCTCAAAGAGGTGCAGGCACTCATCGAAGAACTCAAATCGCTTCTCAAGAGCGATAAGAAACTGATGGAACTCATCAAGAAGGAGATACGCGAGGTCGTCGAGAAGTACGGTGACGACCGCCGCACGAAGATCGTGAAAAAGGGCGCCACCATCCTCTCGGCTGAAGACCTCGTCGCCGACGAAGATTCGGTACTCGTGCTTACCTCTGGCGGCTACATCAAACGCACGAATCCATCGGAGTATCGCAGACAGAAACGCGGAGGCGTCGGCGTCGTCGATCTTGATACCAAAGACGAGGACTTCGTGACTCAGTTCCTCACTGCGTCGGCTCATTCAGACCTCCTGTTCTTCTCCGATCGTGGCAAGGTCTACCAGCTCAAGATGTACGATCTCCCCGAGGGCAAGCGCGCGACCAAGGGCAAGTCGATCATGAATTTCATTTCGCTCGAGCAGGGCGAACAGATCACCTCGGTGCTCGCCATGCCGAAAGAAAAGAAAGCGGTCGCGGGACTCTCGCTTCTTATGGCAACGCGCGATGGCACCGTGAAGCGTGTCGCGGCGGACAATTTCTTTGAAGTACGACGTTCGGGCCTTATCGCTATCGGGCTCGACAAAGGCGATTCGCTTATCTCTGCCAATTTCGTATACCAGGGCGACGATGCGATGCTCGTCACCGCAAAGGGCCAATCGATCCGTTTTGCCGCAAAGGATGTGCGCGAGATGGGCCGCCAAGCAGCGGGCGTTCGCGGAATGAAGCTCGGCTCTGCCGACAGCATCGTGGGTGCCGGCATCGTGCCGAAAGGCGCGAAAGGCGAACTATTGGTACTCTCATCGACCGGATACGGCAAAAAGACCCCACTCACTGAATACAAAACGCAGGGTCGCGGCGGCAGCGGCATCAAGACCATGTCCATCACCGCGAAGACCAAGCAGCTTGTCGGCGGTGCGGTGATACTCACGGGCGGCGAACTCGTCGCGATGTCCAAGAAATCGCAAACCATCCGCACGGGGCTCGATGAGATCCCGACACTGAGCCGTGCGACACAAGGCGTGCGCGTCATGCGCATGCGCGAAGGCGACGAGGTCGCATCATTCGTCATTTTTGAAGCGGAGCCTAATATTGAAATATAACTAACAGGTTAGGTTTGCCCACAGAATATCGTTGCGGCGCGCCTCCCGGCGCGCCGCTTGTTATATACTGTACGCAATGACCCCGCTCGATACGGCAGGTTTTGCACATCCGCCGCGCAACGTCGATGCGCTCTCGATAGAGCCCGGCATGACCGTCGTCGATTTTGGCTCCGGCTCGGGCGCGTACGTGCTCGCGATCGCTGAGCGTCTCAAGAACAAAGGACACGTCTATGCGATCGATGTGCAGCAGGATCTTCTGCGTCGTACCAAGAATGAGACTCATAAGAAAGGGTATACGAATGTCGAGGTCATATGGAGCGACCTCGAAAAACCAATGAGTTCCAAGATCGCGGACCGTCATGTTGATGTCGTGCTCGTTTCGAACCTGCTCTTCCAACTCGAGGATAAGACCGCGCCACTCACGGAGGCGTGGCGGATACTGAAACCTGCGGGGAAACTGGCGGTCATCGACTGGTCGGAATCATTCGGTGGCATGGGCCCGGTAAAGAATGAGGTAGTGAACAAAGAGCTCGCGCTTGCGCTCGCAAAGACGGCGGGATTCGAGCTCGTGAGCGAATTCAATGCGGGGGCGCATCATTATGGCCTTATACTACGACCTGTAGCACGCACATGATATGAAGGGACTTTCAATATTCCAGATAACACTGCTCGCCGTCTTTGCCGCCATCGCCGTTGCTGCGGTGCTCATCTTTGCGTTCGCTGTAGGCGGGTCAACATCGGCGTCGACCGGTCCGGTAAAGATATGGGGCACGCTGGATGCCACTGCGTTCAACACGGTCATCCGCCAGGCGGTCGAATCCGACACACGCCTGTCCCAGGTGATATATGTGCAAAAAGAGGAAAAAACATTCATCACCGAGGTGACCGACGCGCTCGCGAGCGGGCAGGGGCCCGACCTCATTCTGTTGCGTCAGGATTATGCGTATTCGCAGGCAGGGAAGCTCATTCCCATTCCCTACGCTAAGTTATCGCAGACGCAATTCGCCAACACGTTCGTCGAAAGCGCCAATACGTTCCTTTCTGAGAACGGGGTGCTCGCCATTCCGCTCGCCGTCGATCCGCTCGTTTTATATTGGAACCGCGACATGCTTTCGACCGCCGGTTTTTCCAAGCCGCCGCAGTATTGGGATGAGCTCTACGTGATGGCCCGCACCATGACGAAGCGAAGCGACAACGGCGCGATCACAAAGAGCGCGATCGCGTTCGGCGAGTATGTGAACGTCGATAACGCGAAGGACATTTTGAGCCTTCTCATATTACAGGCAGGGGGCGCGATCACCGCGCGCGACAATTCGGGCCGCGTGGTACCCGCGCTTTCTCCGAAGACCGGCGATCTTACGCAAGCGACGCCGAGTGCGCTGCGCTTCTACACCGAATTCGCCGATCCGTCGAAGGACGATTACACATGGAACCGTTCGTTAGCGGATGCGCGACAAGCGTTTGCGACGGGGGATCTGGCGATGTATGTCGGATACGCAAGCGAGCAGCCGCTCATTTTACGTATGAACCCGAATCTCAATTTTGCCGCAGCGCCTATCCCGCAACGACGCGGCGCACCGCGAGCCACCGATGTCGGTCACACCTATGGTTTCGCCACGCCGCGCACGAGCGGGAATCCTTCAGGCGCTATCACCGTCGCGTACGTGCTTGCGTCGACCGACACGTCGAAGAATCTGTCGACGGCGCTCGGTATTCCGTCGGCGCGACGCGACGTGCTCGCACAACCGGCGCAGGGCGAGGATGAGCTTTTCAACAAACTCGCGATCATAACCCGCGCCTGGATCGATCCGGATCCCGCAAAGACAGACGATATCTTCCGCGGTATGATTGAAGACACCACGAGCGGCGCCTCACTCCTTTCGGAGGCGGTCACGCGCGCGGAACAGCAGCTCGAACACATTTTAGGTCTATGATCAGGATCATCACATCATTCGCTGTTACGTTCTTCGTCGCGACGATCGCGTACGCGGATGCGCAGCTGAACAATCCGCTCAACCCTACATTCAGTTCAATTCCGCTCTTTATCGCGGGCGCGCTCAAGGTGATGGTCATGGTCGCACTTCCCATCATTTCTCTCTTCATTGTCTACTCGGGCTTCAAGTTCGTGATGGCGCAAGGCAAGGACGAGGCAATAACGACAGCAAAGAATAATCTTCTCTACGTCATCATCGGCTCCATCCTCATTCTCGGCGCATGGGTGATCGCGACGCTCATTGGAGGCACGGTATCGCAGCTTACTACCGGATAGCTATGAAAAAGATCTTTTTCATAGCGCCCGTCGCGGCCTCTTTCGTGCCGGCCGTGGCGCTTGCATCAGCGCCGCGCACTTTTAGCGAGCTCGCGGTACTTGTGGTGGACATCCTCAACGGTGCGGCGGGGCTTCTCGTACTTGCGGGCATCGTCATCTATTTTTACGGTCTTTCGACCAACATACTTAAGATGAAGGACGAGGGGGGAGAAAAGATGCGCGCGTACTTCGTGTGGGGGATCATCGTGATCTTCGTGATGGTGTCTGTCTGGGGCATATTGCGATTGCTCCAGGCCACGCTCTTCGGCGGCGATCACTTCAGTCCTTCGACGGGCTCGAACGGCGCTCCCGCATCCTTCAACGTTCCCGTATACACAGAATAGCCATGAAGAGGACACTGGCGGCTTCTTCGATACTTTTGCTTCTCCCGACGGTCGCGTTCGCCGACATTCTTCCGCGCGTCGCCGGGTTCTTCAATATATTCGTGGGTCTCATGCTCGTTGCGGCTTTCCTGTGCATGGGTACCGGAATGCTGCTCTGGGTGGTGCGTCTCAGTACCTATCCTACCTACCGCGACGAAGGCATCCTCCTCATGATGTGGGGGGTGGCGATACTGTTCGTGCTGCTCGTTCTCTTGGCGATCGTGCAGTTCATACAATTCCACGCCGCCGCGGCGTCATTCGTCTTCGGCATCATCATCCTGATCGCGGTAGCCTGGTTCGTTATCGCCGTTCTCATGGCGAAAGAAGAGAAGAAGGAAGAATACTAAAGGCTCGGGGAGCTATCCACACTGGGCGCAGAGCCCTATTGTGTTTTCTCCCCCTGGGGATACGATTAAGTGACTTAAAATAATTAAAGTATTGAGCCATTATGCGTGCACGAATTATCGGAATCAGTATCCTCGCAGCAGCCTCACTCGCGATGCCGGCGCTCGCCTCAGCGGCCAGTCTCTTCGACACGCTCTCTCTCTTTAATACGTTCCTGAACGCGCTCATCGGGCTTTTCATCACGCTGGCGATCGTCGTGTTCTTCTGGGGCCTCATCTCGTACCTCTTCAAGCAGGGCGAGGATAAGACCGAGGGTCTCAAGATCATGTTCTACGGCGTCATCACAATATTCGTGATGGTCTCGATCTGGGGCATCATCCGCCTGCTGCAGAACACCTTCAAGGTCACGTCGACCGACCCGATCATTCCGAAGGGGATCCAGATAAATACTGTTTCTTACTAACGCGGCAGCCGCTCCGCGGCGCGTAATTTATGGAAGCCGCATCAAGTCTCGTAAACAAATTCGTTGACG
>JBAYUL010000009.1:0-13993 GCA_041675105.1 Minisyncoccota bacterium | reverse complement strand
GCACAAAGAGCAGCCGATCGAGTGGTAGCATTTCTCCCCACGTGTCGCTGCGTCTCTTATACGTGGTGCTACAATCGATGCATGAAAACATATCTCATTGAAGAGTCTCCGTTCTCGCATTTTTTTACTGCAGACACACGCAGCGCGTGGCTCTGGCTCATCCTGCGCGTGTATCTTGGTTATTTGTGGTTCGAAGCCGGATGGGAGAAATTCAATAATCCTGCATGGGTCGGCTCGAATGCCGGACAGGCACTGACCGGATTCGTGAACGGTGCGCTTACGAAAACCGCCGGTGCGCATCCCGATGTACAGGGATGGTACGCATCGTTTCTAGAGACCGCCGTACTTCCGCACGTTGCGACCTGGTCGTATCTTGTGACCTTCGGTGAAATGCTCGTTGGCATCGCACTCATCGTCGGATTCCTCGTTGGCATCTCAGCGCTCTTCGGGGTCTTTATGAATCTCAACTTCATGCTCGCGGGCGCCGTCTCGGTCAATCCTATATGGGCGACGCTCGGCATCGGCCTCATCCTCGCGTGGAAGGTCGCGGGATACTGGGGCGCTGATCGTTATGTATTGCCGCTTCTCCATCGCTCGATAAGGCCGCGCGTTTCTTCGTAGCATCATCATGTCGCGCCTGATGCTCGCATTTCACACGCTGTTTTTTGCGGGCCTCGTGATCGGTAGTTTCATGTCGCCATTCATCGCGGCGTTCGATCCGGGAGCGTTCAAACTCTATGGACCGTCTATCGCCGTGACTATCGGCGTTCTCATACTCGGCTCATGGTATTTCTATCGAGGCGATTGCCCGTTCACGGTCTGGGAAAATGCATTAAGGAGGCGCGAAGGAAGACAGACATATTCCGGCTCGTGCATCGATCGATATGCGAAGAAATGGTTCGGGCTTGTATTGCCACGCCGCTTTAATACCATTTTTCCCGTCGCGATCCTCGCCATCCCACTCATCGCCGGATTTTTCGTCTAGCGTACGGACGTGTAGCCGCCTTCTACACCGTATTTCGAATACACGATTTGCCACAGGTGCACGTATCGTGCTCGGAACATTCCCGCCGATACAAGAAGATAGTAATTCCACATTCGGTGGAAACGTTCGTCGTGACTATTTTGTAATTTCGGCCACGCGCGTTCGAAGTTGGCCTGCCACGCGCATAATGTTTTGTCGTAGTCGGGACCAAAATTGTGCCAGTCTTCCATGATGAGTGTTGCCTCCCCGGGCCAGCGGCGGTCGGCGGCCTTGGTGATCTGGGCCATTGAAGGGAGGTGCCCGTTCGGGAAGATGTATTTGTTGAACCATGGTTCGAGACCCACGGTGGTCTTGCTGTGCCCGATGGTGTGGAGAAGGAATAACCCGTCGTCCGATAAAAGACTCCGCACCTTTTCCATGAACACGCGATAGTTCTTCGGCCCGACGTGTTCGAACATGCCGATCGATACGATGTGGTCGAACTGTCCCACGGTATCTCGGTAGTCTTCGAGGCGGATCTCCACATCGAGTCCGCGCGTGACTTCGCGAGCAAAAGCCATCTGCTCTTTCGATATGGTAATGCCGACGCCGGATACGCCGTATTTCTTTGCCGCGTATGCGAGGAAGTTTCCCCATCCGCATCCAATATCGAGTATGCGGTCGCCGGGCGCGAGGCCGAGCTTCCGACAAATGAGGTCGAATTTTGCTTCCTGCGCCTCATCCAAAGTCGTCACTTCGCTGACTGGCGAACTCCAATAGCCGCAGGTGTACGCCATACTGGGACCGAGTACCTTTTCGAAGAGGTCGTTGCCTGCGTCGTAGACGTATTCTCCCATCCGTTTTGCACGGTCTCGGTTCTGTAAGTTGAGCAATTTTGACTTAAGAACCTGTGTGGCCATTCCCATGCCGAGTAATTTGGTCGCCGCTCCTCTATGGAAGAGTCTGCTTACGAATCCCGACAGGTCGTCGGTGTCCCACCATCCGTCCATGTAACTTTCTCCGAGCGCGAGCGTTCCGCCGCTGAATATACGGTCGTAGAGCCTCTCATCATGAACTTTCGGATCCCACGGGTTGCCTCCATTGATCCGCAAACCGGCTTCCGCGAGTAGTTCAACAGCTTTCGCCTTCGCTCCCATAATGTCCGAGTATAGCAAGGGTAAATGTCTTCACCCGTCGTTCAGAGCCCATCCATATAATGGGCAGATATGAGACTCATTCTTACCGTATTTGCCATACCTATCGCAATAGAAGCGGCGCTCATGCTCTACGCGTTGATAAGGGTCATTCTTATCGAGGAGTTCATGGTGGGCACCGAGTGACCGGCAACTGTTTTATCTAGGCGTCCAGGCCACTTAGTGGAGTTGCCTAACCGTGCGGGAATAGGCCCTCGCACTTCTGCGCGCGAGTGCTACTATTTGTTTCATGAAAACTATTCAAGACAGTGCGGCGTTTCTCTTTATTATTGCGGTGGCGATCCTCACGGGTGTGTGCGTATTGGGTGTCTGGGAATTCTTTGATCACGATGTCATATTGAAATCGTTCGAAACGGTGGGCCTACTCGCTCTGGTCGCGGTCGTCGTCATTTTTGCCGGGCGCTTCATGGGCAGCGGTTCGACAGCGGTGGTCCAATCGGTACCGAATCCGCTCTTCGCAGACTTGCGCAGCGTGACGGTAGTGATCCTCATCGCTGCATCGGCGCTCCTTGCCTTTATCGGAGTGCTCTCGATCTGGGATGTTATTACCGATACGAGCGTACTCTATAAATCGGTCGGGTCACTCGCGGTGCTCGCGTTCGGTGCCTTCGTTATGGTGGCGACTTGCATGGAACGCGAACAAAACCCGCTCCTAAAGAACCAGGGCGTCTCTGTCGGCGGTGTCGCCGCAGCGCTGATTCTGCTCTACCTCATCTTCATGTTCAGCGGACTGTTCTCGTAGAAGACGGATCATTCGTATCATCTTTCCCGAGCGGTATTCGGGGCGCTTTGCTTTTTGTGACGATTTCCGTTACATTACAGGCACGCCTCAGGCGGTTTTCTTTTTAAGCAAATTATATGTCACGTGATTACCCACTCGAAAAAGTCCGCAACTTCGGCATCGTCGCCCACGTCGATGCGGGCAAAACGACCACCTCGGAGCGCATCCTCTACTACACCGGCGAATCGCATAAGATCGGCGAAGTGCACGAGGGCAACACGGTCACCGACTGGATGGAACAGGAACGCGAGCGTGGCATCACTATCACCGCCGCCGCCATCACCTGTTTCTGGAACCCGAGTTACATGGGCACCGATCTTTCGAAGAAGGTCCGTTTCAATATCATCGACACACCGGGACACATCGACTTCACATCTGAAGTGAAGCGTTCGATGCGCGTGCTCGACGGCGCGGTCGTCGTCTTCGACGGTGTCGCAGGAGTGGAGCCACAGTCAGAGACCAACTGGCGCTACGCGGAAGAAGCCGAAGTACCGCGCCTCTGCTACATCAACAAGCTCGATCGCACCGGCGCATCATTTGAGAAGTCATACGCATCCATCCTCGATCGCTTGTCGACCAAGGCGGTGCGCGCGCAGCTTCCGATCGGTCTCGAAGATAAATTCGAAGGAGTCGTCGATCTCCTCACCATGAAGGCCTACCATTTCGAAGGTGAAATGGGCAAGAACGTCGTGGCGGGAGATATCCCGGCGGACATGGTGGAAGACGCCAAGAAATATCGCCAGGAATTGGTGGAACGCATCGTCGAAGCTGACGACGCGCTCATGGACGACTATCTCCATGGCAAAGAGATCTCGCTCGAAGTTCTGAAGGCGACACTTCGCAAAGCAGTCGTCACGAATCGTATTTTCCCGGTCTACACTGGCTCGAGCCTTAAGAACAAAGGCGTGCAGCTCGTGCTCGACGCGGTCGTTGACTACCTTCCGTCGCCGCTCGATCTCCCGGTCGCCAAGGGCACCAATCCTGATACGGGAGCCGAAGAAGAGCGACCGGCATCAGACGAAGCACCGTTCGCCGCGCTCGTCTTCAAATTGCAGACCGATCCGTTTGTCGGCGCGCTCACGTTCTTCCGCGTCTACTCGGGTTCCATAAATACCGGCGACACCGTCTACAATTCCGCCAACAACAAGAAAGAGCGAATCGGCCGCATGGTGCGCCTCCAAGCGGACAAGCGCGAAGAGATCAAGACCGTGTACGCAGGCGAGATCGCCGCAGCCGTCGGCATGAAAGAGGTCAAGATAGGCCACACGCTCTGTGTCGCCGAACACCCGATCGCACTCGAATCGATCGTGTTTCCTGAGCCGGTCGTGTCGATGCGCGTCGAGCCGAAGACCAAGGCCGACCAGGAGCGCATGGGTATCGCACTCTCAAAACTGAGCGATGAGGATCCGACCTTCCGCGTGCACTCTGATCCGGAAACGATGGAGACCATCATCTCAGGCATGGGTGAATTGCACCTCGAGATCATCGTCGATCGTATGAAGCGCGAATTCAACGTCGAGGCGTCGACCGGCAAGCCGCAGGTCGCGTACCGCGAGACGATCCAGGGCACGTCGGATGTCGAATACAAGCACATCAAGCAAACGGGTGGCCGCGGTCAGTATGGTCACGTGAAGATCCGTGTGAAGCCGCTCGAATCGATCGTCGAAGGCGAGAAGATCAAGAACAATGTCGATCGCGAAGATCATTTCGAATTCATCAACAACATCAAGGGCGGGGTCATTCCGCAGGAATACATCCAGCCGTGCAAAAAGGGCTTCAAAGAGGGAATGGAGCGCGGCGTCTTGGCCGGCTTCCCGATGGTCGACGTATCGGTCGACCTGTACGACGGCTCATATCACGATGTCGACTCGTCGGAAATTGCGTTCAAGCTCGCCGCACTCAATGCGTTCCAGGATGCGGTGCAAAAAGCGAAGCCCGTCATTCTCGAACCGATCATGAAATTGGAGGTCGTTGTGCCGGAAAAGTTCATGGGTGATGTGACCGGCATGATCAATTCGAAACGCGGCACTATCGAGGCGATGGGCGAGCGCGGTCAGGCCCGTGTCATCACTGCCAAAGTCCCACTTTCCGAACTCTTCGGCTTCACCACGCAGCTTCGTTCGTTAACGGAGGGAAGAGGAGTGCCAAATCTAGAATTCTCGCATTACGCGGTAGTACCACGTAATGTCCAAGAAGAAATCGTGCTCTCGCGAAAATAAATCCCGCCAAAAATGTCGATAGTGTCGCCTCTGCGTACTAAAAAGTAATTATTAAAAGATGAACGGCGGGCTTGGGGCCCGCCGTTTTCGTTTTGTTCTGTGGCGCAGAACTATGCGCCTTGCAGGGCGACCTTTGCCGGTTCAGGTCCGGCGGGCGCGACGGGTGTCGATACGATCTTCACGACCGAACTCCTACCGCCGAAGTGGATCTCAGCGGTCGCCTGTCCCAGATGAAGGGCAAAGTGTGCCGCCAGGTCTTGGATCATCGGCAGACCGTCGTCGAACCCGTAATATTCCGACGTGCCGTAGGCCATGAGACCCTGAGTGATCTCGACCGACGAAGCGTCGCCGACGAACCGCACCTTGCCGATGCAGAGGTTCACATCGCGATGGATGTAGATCCTCCCATCTTTCTGTCGCTGCTTCGCCCATTTGATGAGCGCACCAGCGACCAGCTCTTTGCTGATCATCGGGGCATTTTTCCCACCCGAACGAACGAAGATGATCCACGGGAATGGCGGCTTTGGCTTCCTCACCTTCGGTTGTTTTGGCGGTATTGCCGGCACCGCTTTCACCGGAGTGATCGCGGGCACCGACCTCTGTGCGGTAGCTCGCATCAGTCGTTTGTTGACACGCTCCTTGCGGGGCGGCTCGCCTGCGCGAGGCATGGTATGAATGCTGCCTGGCATCTCTTGTGACCCCCATGAATGGTTTCCGCTATATATTATCTCACGTATACACATTTTGTAAAGACGGTGCGTAACTCGTTGCGACGCCCAAATGATGTGCCATTCTTAGCGCATTACTATAGGGGTCACCTTCATGATGAAAAAAATAGCGTTCGTTGGTCTTGGTATCGCGTTACTCGCTTCTCCTCTCTTTGCATCGGCCGATACGATATCGGACTTGCAGGCGCAAATACAGGCGCTTCTCGCGCAGTTGCAGACCCTCCAGACACGCATCGCAGAGCTGAATCAGCCGGCACAAACCCTTCCCTCAACAACTCCCACAGAAACTCAAACATCTTCTCCCATATCGTCAAAATGCGTTCAGCTTTCGTACAATTTCGGTGCGGATGACACCGACGCCGAAACAGACGGCGACGTCACGAAACTCCAGCGATTTCTCACGACGCAGTACGAGAACTTTTTTGATAAATATGTGACGGGCTATTTTGGTCCCGTGACGGAGAATGCTGTTAAACAGTGGCAGAAGGAACAGGGCCTCGTATCTTCGGGAGGGCCTGATTCGACCGGTTGGGGATTCATCGGACCTAAGACCCGCGTGGTCTTGGCCAAAGGATGTGGGACACCCGTTACACCGAGGGTCGATCCCGTGTATACACCACCGACACCGCCGACACTACCTATACCGGTAACGCCGCCGCCAGAACCTCGCATCGCATGTCCTATCGCACTGAGAACAGCATGTCCTTCCGGTTACCACTACGACTTCGGTCCGATAATATACGACCACAACAACTGCCCACTCCAGAGCGCGACATGCGTGCCCGATTCACGATCCGATGTCACGACCATCGATCTTGTCGCCCCATTTCCTGGAGCGCAGTTCACACAGGGACAAACGTTCCCGTTCCAATTCAACATCACGAACGCCCCTGCTAATTCGCAGGTGGAAATAGAGGTGCATCGTGTCCCGTCGGAAAATCCGAACGGGTCGGCGTTGGAAATATGGAGATGGCAAAGTCCCGGCCTGAACGGAAGCTCAAGCCTATTGCACAGTTCGGATGTATGGGATCCCGGTACGCCCGGTTATCCGGTAAGTAACGGCGCATTCACGGCGGGCACCTACCGCTTCTACGCGTTCGTCATCCAATGCAACCCGCTCGGATGCAATTATCCTCGTCTTACACAGGGGGTCAGTTCGCGGCAGTACGCCTCTCTGGATACGGACAAGTCCAAATTCACGATCATTCCGCCGACGAGAAGTACCTCGATCACGATCATTACTCCGAACGGCGGCGCGTATTACACCAAGGGGAGCCAGCTCATGGTCCAATGGAGCACAACGAATATTCGGAACGACAACCAGATGCTCATCCGTCTGCGAAGCGTAAATACGAATCAGGAGTACAACCTGGCCACGACGAATAATGATGGTGTCGAAAGCGTAAATCTGGGGACTGTTCCCGTGGGTGCATACACGCTTGAGATAAAAACGGCTGCAAACGGCCAAAGCTACATGGATGCAAGCGATTCCTACTTCAAGATCGTCGAATCGACATCCACCTCGCCGATCACCGTCACTGCGCCGAACGGCGGAGAGCAATGGGAAGAAGGCGTCTTGAATACAGTGACGTGGACCCCGTACCAGTACGATCCTGACATCAACCCCGCAAGAGATGTGACGGCGTACATCGAAAAAAAGAGCGTCGACGGCACGTATAAAACGTTCGGCAAAGTGGAGGAGAGCGGCAAAGCATCCATTCACTGGGTTACCGGTCAGCTCGATGCTGCATCGCAGAATTACAGCTACGTACCGCCAGGGAGCGGCTACTATATCCGCGTGGTCAACAACGTGACGGGTGCATGGGATCGTTCGGATGCGCCCTTTACACTCTTACCGAAGCCCGTTGATGTGAAGGTGAACGGTCTCGACGGACCAATGAGTCTTACGCAGAATCAAAAAGTGACGGTCAGCTGGACATCGACCGGCGGACGGAACAACTGCTGGCTGAGCGGCGTCGGAGAAACACCTGATGGCAACAATTACATCCCCAATCAGCCCGGATCCGGTTCACGCACGTTGTACGCGCGTCTCTATGGAACAGGGACCAACGTCGTTACCGCGACGTGTATGCTTGGGAGCGACTACTCGACCAGCGTCTATGATTGGGTATCGGTGAATCCGACAGCTGGCGCGAGGCTTACGGTTCTGCGCCCGAATGGCGGTGAACAGATAGACCCGACGAAAGAGATGGCGGTGGAATGGAGCTACGAGGGAATCAGCTCGGTCTCAGCCGCGCTCTACAAGAACGATACATGGCAGCGGTGGTTGCTGAAGGATGGGTTTCCGATACAAGGCCAGCCAACCGGCGGGCTGACGTGGCAACCCTCGATGGCGATACCAGGCATTGGCACTGGCGATAATGCGGGAGCTATCTGGAAGATCTACGTGACCGGCCAGAAGTCCGACGGTACGGGGTACGTCGACGACAAATCCGACGCACCGTTCTCCTTTGGCGGTACCTCAACCACCAAGGGCACACTCACTGTCTCGACCGACGCATCGACGCCTGGCTACCAGATAGTAGCGGGTGGTTCGACGGGCGTGACGGTCGCGGCATACCGGTTCCGTGCTACAGGTGAGGCGATCAAGCTCAATAGGGTTGCACTGACACTCGGCAGTATCGGTTCTCCGGGTGATCTCGCGCAGGTGTACCTGTATGACGGCTCTGCCTTAGTGGGCACCGCGATATTCGCGGGCAACAACTATGGCGCCGTCTCCACACTCTCAAATCCAGTAACGATTCCGCGCGACTCCGACAAGGTCATCACCATAAAAGTTGATACCACTCGCATTGGGATCGGTCAGCCTGCAAAACCAGGCGACGTGATCTCGATCATGCCTGGTTTTGCGAAAGAGGAAACGACGGGCACCGGCATGACCTCGGGCATGACTATCGTCGCGGGTACTGATGGATTCAAAGATATTCCAGGCGTACGGATCTTCCGCTCGTATCCTACGGTGGGGCTCGACACGCTCCCGACATCAGGTCTTACAGATGGGCGGCTGATGCGTTTCAAAGTGAGCGCTTCTCAAAATGGATCTGTTGGCCTCCGAAAACTTGCGTTTAGCTCTAGTGGCGCTTCCGTCTCGGAGTGGAGACTCTACGCTTACTCGGATGCTAATTACAGTTCTCCCGTTGCAGGATATGCAAGCGGACTCGTCGGTTCTTCAAATGGGTTCGGCGCGGCGGTGATCCAACCGTCACAACCGGTCCAAATTCCCGCGGGCGGAGTGTACTACTTTGAACTTCGCGCCAAAGTGTCTCTCGGTGCGAACGAAGGGTCGGTTACAACGACCTTGATGGGTGATTCAACGCCGTCCTCGCCGATAGTAAGTTCGGGATCAATGGGCAATTTTATCTGGTCGCCGAACGACTACGCCACATCACAGTTCTACGACAATGATTGGACCAACAGCTATGGCATCTTGGGCTTGTCCGCTGGCGGCATCTCGCAGACACGCTCAGGTAGCGGGCCAACGACGTCGAGCCCGTCCGCGACCGTCGATCAGAGTTCGCTCATTACGACATCACTCACTCCCGTCCTCACAGGTACTGCGGCGAATATGGGAGAAGTCGGAGTCGGGATCGATACAAGCGCCGCGACGGTGTACTCGAGCGTGTTTGCCGTCAATAACGGACGCTGGTCCGCTCCGGTATATGTCCCGTCTGCCGGCACATACAGCGTGCGCATCACTTCGCCTTCGGAAGGTAATAAGATCTTGGCGACCGGCACGCTCACGGTCAACGGATCGGTATCGTTGCTCGGCACGTACAAGGGGTATCTGAATGGCAACCTCTTTATTACGACACCGAATATTTCGCAGGTCGATGCGCTCACAAACTGCAAGCTGAATGCTACGAATAATCCGAGCATGTCGATACGTTGTACGTGGAACGACACAGAGATCTACAGCGCGCCCGGTGCACCGGTATCGGTCTCCGGCTCAAAGAGCTACACGACTCCGGGCACGTATGACTTCACGATTCCGACATATGGCTCGCTCACCGTTACGGTGGTAGGTGCCGGCGGAGGTGGAGGCGGGGGCGGAGCCGGCGACAGTTGTTGCTCGTACCCGGGTCGCAATGGCTCCGCGGGTGGCAACGGCGGCACATCCTCGTTCAATTCGTCGGTAGTTGCCTCTGGCGGCGGGGGTGGAGGCGAAGGCGGTGCGTCGTCCGCTGCGGAAGGGATACAGGGAACGTCTGGTGGTTCTAGCCTCATCGGTAGCCCTGATAGCTTTGCATCGGGTGGCGGAGCCGCTGGCGGCGCGGGAGGGATGGGAGGAACTGGAGACCTTAATGGTGGTTCCGGCGGCCCTGGAAGAACCGGCGGTAAAGTGTCGAAAACGTACGCAGTCGGAGATCTCAAGCTTGGCTCAATAGTAAGCGTGGCGGTTGGTGCCGGTGGTGCCGGCGGCGCAGGTGGTGCCGGCGGCGAAAACGGAGGACCCGGTGTCGCAGGAAGCATGGGCGCCAATGGCTCGGTCACCATCACCTGGACGGGCACAAGCGCGAAAGCGACCACAAATAGTAATCTTGCCAACGCACTCACTGCCCTCGAAGCCGCGCTCAAGGCGCTTGTGGCAAAGCTTGGACGGTAGAAACGTGGCCGCTTGGGAGAAGATGGGAATACACAGATACAAAAGCGCGGCATGCTGCCGCGCTTTTTCGTTGGTATACTTTATGCATGAAACATGGAGTTCTCGCGCTCCTTATACTAGTCTCTCCATTCGTCGTTTCAGCGCAAACATCCGCGGTGTCGAGCTCAGTACCCAGCGTGCAATTTATCGCACAGATCAAAGCGCAGATGCTCTCTGATCCGGCGATGGCAGCGTTGCCTCCTGAGCGGCTCGACATGCTTGCGCGTCAGGTCGCGACGCAGATCGTTCGAAGCGATAAGGCCCCGCCGGGACTAATCTCGACATCTACCCCAAGAGTGTCACAAAACGCCACAAGTACAACGAGCGGGCTGACTAATTGTTTTGACTACTATCATTTTGGCTCCGTGCAGGCAAAGCTTGACGCGAATGTGCAAAGTGCGATCGCGGGCTCGTCCGTTACATTCTCCGGCGTGCTCGAGAATAGCAATCCATATCCGGTCGTCGACGGCACGCTCTACGTGAAGATCTTCCACTACCCGAAAGGCGTATTGGATACTCGGAACGGCCCGGATGTCGTCGACCAATTCGTCGCGATCGACGGTATCTCGATCCCTGCGAACGGTTCGATCCCCGCTACATACACGTGGAAAGTACCGGCATATACGCAAAGCGGCGATTATGGGGCGGCGATGTATTACACGACCGAGCACAAGTTCAATCTCCTTGGCCTCACCTTTACCGATGACGTGACGGGGAATACCACGCGCTTCAAAGTCGCTGGGGAACAGCAAACAGCGGTTACGTTTCTGAAAGATAGCGTGACCGTGAACAACGCGGCGTATTATTTCGCCGAATTCCCGCCGCATGCGAGTTCGACAGGAGACGTTTCCATCGTCGCGAAGATCGGAAATTCAAGTGACCAGACACAGTCTGTTCCCATCCTCTGGCAGCTCTACTCCTGGGATTCGCAACTTCCGGGCAACCTTATCGCAGAATCAAGCGACACCGTGAGTGTTCCTGCGCGGGGCGCGGTGCCGCTCACCTACACCATTCAGGATACGAGCGTTCCCGTATACCTCTTGGTAGGCACGGCTTCGTGGCACGGTACGAAATCCATCATCGGCGTGCGAGTTGTCCGCGACGGCATCAACAAATTGCGCATCAACTTCCCATCGACTGCGATATATCCGTTGCAGGGAGGGCAGGAGAACACTCTTTTTTCGTGCCTTCACAATACGAGCGACGGTGTCGTGCAAGGCGCGAAGTTGGATCTGCGGGTGCTTGATCCGGCCGGAAATGAGATCGGTGGCTTCTCGTATGAAGGCGCGGTTGGCGGGAATATGATGGCGGTCGCGAGGAAATTCACGCCGAAAAAATCGTATGAGACCTTCTCACTCGAAGCGAAGCTCTATCAGGACGGTCGCCTTGTCGATGAAGCGACCGTGCACTACGACTGTAAAGCCATTGATCCCGCGTCGTGTCCGAAGAGCAACTACATGCTGATCATCATTGAAATTTTGGCGGGGATCGTACTCGTCGGCGGCTCGCTCGCGTGGTATCTGCGATCCCGACAGACCGTATGACCGCTCATCTGCGGCACATTCCACTCATCTGCGCGTTCGTAATCGCAATGCTCTTTGGATTCGTCGCCATCGCACATGCAGGCACCGTGACGTATGCGGCGTGGCTCGTATTTGATGTGCCGGACTGGGAACAGTCTGTGGCAGTTACGCACTCCGTATCCTACGAGGCGCACGCAGAAAGCGCGGCGGGGACCAACGCCTGCGGCGGCTCGGTCCCGGCCGGGTCAGAGGTCCGGTTCAAATTCAAAGAACATGCAGTCGAAGACATCAATTGGTTCTTCATCGGCGGTCCGTATGACTCTCCGTACGGTCGCTGGGACACTGGCCTCCTTACCAGCCAGCCGCCACTCATATCCGGGACATATGGGACATATGACGGAGGCTCCGGTTTCAATATGGATATTGGCAATAGAACAGGAAATTTTGCAGCGGCTCGTAATCCGGGCACCAGGGGCTACTACAATAGTGGGTGGCACGACTACAACACGATGATGACATTACTCATGAAACCACCGGCCAAAAGCATAAGCGGCGTTGATGGTGTGTTTTCGTGTGGTGCGCCCGACGCGAGTGGTTCCGTGCTGTGTACGGCGAATCGTCCGGGGAATGTTACCGCGGCATTTCAATTTGCGGGTACGTACGGAGCATACCTGTCGCCTGACCTGCCAGATAACGCCCGCCAGTATTACCAAACATACGTGGATAACTGGAATACCTCGCGCACCTACATGATCCAGAACTACAATTATGACCCCGGACCCCCGTCATCATTTACGGACTGGTTCTACCCACAGCTAATGGGAATTGCCATCCCCGCACAAACCATCTCGTGCCCCATCACCGTCACCACGCCCGCCAACCGCCCACCATCGAGGCCCGATGAACCGACACCGGGAGGAGCATGTGTCGTTGGCAAAGACTTCTCCATCGCGATGACCTCGACCGATCCCGACAACGATCCTTTGTACTACAAGGTCTATTGGCTCTGGGATTCTGATCCCAATGCATACGAGCGTGTCCCCGCAACCGGCACCGCCCCATCGGGCCAACTCCAGGTCGCCGTCCATCAATACGCTTCTGCCGGCGCACACGTGGTGAAAGTGCAGGCGGTCGACACGGGAGGGAACACTTCGCCGCTCTCGAGCGCACTCTCCGCGGCCTGCACACCGGCGCCCGCACTCCCGTCCGCCACCATCTACCCCGATTCGCCAAGCATCATCGTCGGCCAGTCGACCGGCATCCACGCGACATTCCTTGCCGGCACCGGCGATGCGCTCTCGGCAAACAACATCGATTCACCGCTCGGCACCGGGCTTGGCGCCACCACGAATCCCGATGCGACGAAATCCATCACGTTCACTCCCACCACTCCCGGTCTCTACACGTTCTATGCGCGCGCAACGACCAATTACTTCAATCTATGGGCCACGTATGCGACCACACAGGTGAACGTGACGGCGCCGTCGTGCACCGCCTCATATACCTGCAGCGGGCAGACCGTCATATATACCGATGACCAATGCGCCGTATCGACCGTCGTGTCGTGCCCCGCTCCGTCGTTCTGTTCGGCAGGTTCGTCCTCGTGTCTCTCGCCCCCGCTACACTTCAACCCGGGTGGACTCTTGAAGATCAATCCGTCGATCGTACGCGAGGACGAGACCACTCATCTGCACTGGAGTGTTTTGAATGTCGCGCACTGTTCACTGATCGGTACCAACGGCGACAGCTGGCCGGACCTCGTCGGGAACGTCGGCAACGGCTGGATGGTGTCATCCGGTCCCGACGGCTATCCGACCTCGCGCATTCAGCAGCGGACCACCTACACGCTCACATGCACCGGCGTTGATGGCACGGCGACCTCTTCCTCCGCAACAGTGAAT
>JBAYUL010000008.1:0-15740 GCA_041675105.1 Minisyncoccota bacterium | reverse complement strand
GTCATGCCAATACCACATCGATTTCCTCCGGCCTCGTCGGCTACTGGCCGCTTGATGGCAGCACTATCAACTGGAAGACAGGCACCGTTTCCGACATGTCCGGCCAAGGCAACAACGGCTCGCCAGTATCGCTGGGTACCACAACATCAGTCGTCGCCGGCAAAATCGGCCAAGCACTGAAGTTCAATGGGACTACGAGTTATGTGGCGAGCGGCACGAATCTTGGGTTAAGCGGTGATTTTTCAGGGACTATTTCCGCTTGGGTCAAAAGAACAAGCGGAAGTGGTTTTAGGTCAGTCTTTGTGGCCGGTTCAGCGGTGTCCATGGAATCTTTCGGCCTAGGCATTAATTCTAACAGCGATGGAGATTTTAATATTCAATTTAATGGAGGACATGCAAGGTATAGCGCAGGAAGCCTAGTTCCTCTTAATACCTGGACTTACCTGGCGGTGACAAAAACTCCCGGTCCGATAGAAACCACATCCCATTTATATATAAACGGTGTTGAAGTTGCACAGGCTGGCGGCCAAACTGGAACGCCGAATTTTGTTGCCAACCTAGCTTATATTGGCACGTGGACAAATCTAAGTTCATATTTCCCTGGCTCTATTGACGACGTCCGCGTCTACAACCGAGCGCTGTCGACAACAGAAATTGCTCAACTCTACAACACGGGCAGTACCAACGTCGCTCACTCGAATGCCACACCGGGCATCGGGCTCAACTCCGGCTTGGTAGGGCACTGGACCTTCGACGGCCCGAACATCAATTGGAAGACGGGAACCATCGTCGACAGCTCCGGCCAAGGCAACAACGGCACGCCTGTAAGCCTCGGCACCACCACCTCGCCCACCATCGGCAAGATCGGCCAAGCCCTGAAATTCAACGGAAGTACATATATAGACACTTTAGACGACGCGGCGGCCAATGGTACAGGCCCGCTTCATTTTGCTGATACTGATACATTTTCGCTATCGCTTTGGTACAAGGGTACAGACACAGAACAGAATGGTTCTTTCGGTAAAACATTGCTCGGGCGAAGTAGTGGAGATATCTATGCGAACTTCATTTTACGCAGTGGCAAGGTGGGCTATCTGCATTACAACAATGCATGGCTAAACAATATCGAGTCGACAACAAATGTCGCGGACGGAAGATGGCATCACGTGACATATGTCAACCACTCAAATGAAACCGGCGACCTGTATGTCGATGGTGCAGCAGAGATTACAGGCTCCTCTTCTTCAATTAGCGCCGCTGCATATAAGTTTACTATATCGAGCTTTATGTTCGGCTATAGCGCCAAATATACGTCTGGAACTGTAGACGATGTCCGCATCTACAACCGCGCCCTCTCAGTCACAGAAGTCCAGCAGCTCTACAAGATGGGGAAATAGTGCAAGCAACCGCAGCGCCTTCCACCCCTTAGTCCCATTATGACCCTTCGGCAAACTGACAACCCGTACGGCTACCGAGAACTCCTCGTCTTCAAAAAAGCCGAGCAGCTGCAAACCGCCTGTGTCTCCATTACATCTCATTTCCCCAACTATCACGATCCAAAGGGAGAAAGGGGGTTAACGGGTGAAAAGGGAGTAGAGGGGAATCTAAAAACCCTTGTCGCTCTTGCCGACCAGATGGATAGGTCGGCACGTTCCGTGAAGCAGAATATCGTCGAAGGGTGGAAGCGGAATTCCACTCGTGAGTACTACGATTTTCTCGGGTTTTCGATGGGTGCGAACGCGGAGCTCGAAGAGGATTGCAATGACATACTGAAAGGGATCTATAAGGGGATAGAAAGGGAGAGAGGGGACCGGGAAATCGAACAGGTGGAGAAGCTTCCCTTTTATCCCCTTGATACCCATTTGCCTCCGGTCGTCCAGCTCAAGCTCCGGTGCAAAGAACTCAACCTACTCTTCCACAAACTTCAGCAATCTCTCCTCGGCAAGATGTCGGACGAGCATCGCCTCTCCATGGCGGACAATCTCAATCGCACGGCGCAAAGTGAGCGCACCAATGACGAGTGGCTGCGCAGGGAGCAAGAGAAATTACAAAGGGAAGAAAGGGAGAAAGGGGAGTAAGGGAAAAAAGCGACGCGGGAAATCAAACTCAAACGCCTCAACGGCCGTTGAGGCGTTTGATTAGGCTCTATAGAGCCTAATTAATGCACCGCTATTTTCTCGGTGCTCGTTGTTCGAATGCGCGGAACTCGCGAAGATATTGAGCGATGGCATTTTCATATTCTGGCATCGTATTGGAGTATCGCTGCATCTTGTTCACGAGATCGCTCGCCCTCGGTGCACGGTCGTAAATTTCCGGCGTACTTGGCACGACTGACGGGTTGTATACCTGGAAGAGGCTCATAAATCCGCTGTGTGTGCCCACAAGGAAATTCAAGCTGTCATCGAATGGGAACCCTTGCTTGATCAGTTCCAAGTTGATCTCATTGAGACTCCAGATCTCATTGACGATGAGGTCGAGCCTGGCACTGTTATTACGAAACATGCGTGCAAGTGAAATGAGTTCGTTGCGCTCGTCTTGCGTGTACCCAGGAAGTTCCTGAAGCGCATCGCGGAGGTAGGAGATCGCGTCGTCCTCATGGATCGTCGGCGAGGCGAGGAGTGGCGGCCTCGACTCGAAGCCGATGCTTGGATGTGCTTTCGCAAAAAGATAGGTGAGTACAACGGCCTCTGCGCGTCCAACATCGCGTCCCTTGTCAGAACAGTGGTAAAAGGTCATTGGATTCAGAACCGAGACTGAAGCGGTCACTGTCCCGTTCGTCATACGCTGTGTGGCGATGGTGGAAGTCGAGAAAAAAATGTCGCCCAGGAACGTCGCTGAAGGGGTCGGATAACGCGACGATCTTGTCGGATCCGGTATTCGGAATACGTAAGGACCCTCGACGGAAGCGACGCATGTGCTCGATGCGAGGGCCACGGTATAGGTATCCTTACGGCTTGAAGATGCGTCGTTCAGGACGCCGACGACTTTCTGTGCGACCTGTTGAGCGTACGAGCTGTGCGTATCAGACACCGTCGGCGGTATTTGAATCGCGAGGTCTGCGGCGTTGCATGCGCGGGCATTGCCGGTAAAACAAGCTCTCTGCTTCTTCGCTTCTTTAGCGTTCGCGACAGCAGCATTGTCCATGCTCGCGAGGGTCGACAGCACCTTGTCGGACATCATGGTACCGCCAAATACGGGAACATTCGTGTGCTTGAATCCGAGGAATGTGTAGGCGTTTGTGAAAAGCTTGCCGTCGCTGCGTTGCGCCGCAGCAGTCGCATCGAGTGCGAAGAGGTATGTTTCGAGATCCACATCAGCGCCCGACTTGACGAACGCACGCCGACTACGTTCAAGCGCAACGAGAGAGCGGAGGAACTTGATCGGATAGAGTGATGTCCGTACGAATTCGATGTTGCTGGGGATGCGAAGCGAATCGGCTTGCCTTCCTTGCACGCGGGCGAGCTCATCGACCTGCTTTTCGAGGAGTTCTGGATCAGTGCCCGCGATGTCGAACTGCGGCGACCGCTCAAGGGCGGTCGCCGCGTAGGCGAGCGCAAGCGGACGAATACCCTCCTTTTCCGTGACGGCTGCGCCCTCCCGCGAGACCGCACCGTTCTCGACGAAATACGAAACGCCGTCCGCAACCACTGTGCGCGAGATATGCTCCGCACGGAGCGAATCTGAGAAGAAATGGGATGCATTCGCATTTACTGCAAGAAAATAAAAAGAAAGGAAAACGATGATCAGCACTAGTATCGTGACAGCGCTACCGAGACGGCGGCGTGTAGCGGACGGACGCGGATGTGTTGATAGGGGCATGAATAGAGAGTGTAGCTTGCACACCATACAGGTCAAACATGCTCCTGAGTCGAGGCGGGCTTCTCCTTGTAGACGTGTGCCCATGTATTACAATTGATCGATGGCTGTAAGCACTAAATGGCTCACGGTGGCGTTTCTCGTTGGCATTGCGCTTCTATTCGCCGCATATTTTCAAAACGATCTATCGTTCCGCATCATGCCGCGAGCGAGCTCTATCGGAGAGGCGTGTGTTGAGCGATCAGCACAACAGAACATTCAGCAGCCCGGAGCACTCGAAGGCCAGACGCTCTACATTTCCTGCGGCGGGTTCCTCAACTAGAGGCGTCTTATACGACTCATGAAATCCCGACCTGTGCAGACGCGAGAGGACGTAGTGCGCCTCGCGCGTGAATCACTGCGCGCTTTTTTCGCCAGCACGCCTCGCGATCCGAGACAATGGAGCATCCGTACGACATCCGGGACGACGAAGCAAGCCCCACTCATTACTGCATTCAAGTATCCCGCTCGTGAGGTGGCAGGTCGCCGCATACTTCACTGTTACGGTTCACGCAGCTCGATGCTCGCGAACTCGCTCATTGTGTCCAACAACGACGGGGCGGAACACATATGCCTCGCGCTGGACGGCAGCGACCTTATTCCTCGGCTCTCAAGCGTGCTTGAGGAATTCGCACCCGATGCAATCTATGGTTACTCGTCGTTCGTAATGCGGGTCGCCGAGTTCATAAATGAAAGTGTTCGCGGCTCCGTCACAGTGTTGCGAATTTCAGGTGAGCGGGTGGGCGCCGAGCTTGAGCGCTCGCTCGCGGGCGCGTTTCCCAGTGCGCGCATCACGCAGAACTACGTTTCTGCAGAAGCCGGGCGGATCTCGAGCGCACCGTGTGGACATTTGCCCATGAATCGGTACCACCCCGCGAAGGGCGTGACGATCGAGATCCTCGATCGTGATGAAAGCGGTGTCGGTGAGCTGCTTGTGTCAAAGCGTGCCGAAGGTGCGCTCCCACTCGATCGATATCGCATCGGCGATGTGGGACGCGTCGTTGCGGGTTCCTGCGCGTGCGGCGCTCCAGACACGTTCGAAGTTCTGGGGCGAAGCGGATACGATTATTTGAAAGTGGCAGGCGCCATCATTCGCCGGGATGAGGTCGAGCGGGTTGTGCGTTTGTGCGCGGAATACATAAAGGACTATCGCGTAGAGGCCTCGCTTGCGACGAGTGAGGACAAGCTCAAAGGATGTCTGGAGCTCATCGTGGTCCCAAGAGACGGGGAAAGAGGGAATGTGGGCAGCCACATAGCGGAAACATTCAACCGCGAACTTATGATGACGCCGACACGCACGCTCGGTGCACTCGTCGAGGAGGGGTTGTTCCTTCCGCTCTCGATACGATTCGTGGAGGCATTTCCCGCGATGGCGAAGGACCTCAAGCTTTCGATGAAGAGCTCGTAGGATATGGAAAAAGAACTTGAGAATCTGATCGAAGCTATCCGCACTCATCCTCGCGCGGATTTGTATCGGACCGCGTGGGGAAATTCGTCCACGTTCGATGCATTGCCGGTCGTGTCGCGCGCCGATATGGCAGCAACGCCGCTTGATAGACGACTGTATAAAGAGGGACGGGGAATGGCAAAGATCGTTCACACGCCGATAAGCTCATTCATTTCTATATGGGACTTTTCGGATATCGGAGCGGAACCGTTTGGCATTGCATCATCACGGCCGATGTCTAATTTCTCCGATCCAAGAGAGGGCATAGAGAAGGCGATGTGGTGCTACGAGCACAACATGGTCCCGCTCATCGGAGAACAAAGTCCCTCCGTCGCCATTCTTGCGGCGCGCGTATGTGATATTGATTCGCTTATCACTGACTCTCGGTCGCTGAGCGCGTTCTTGCCGTATCTACAGGAGCGCACGACGCCGCTTGAGTGTATTTCGGTCGTGGACGACGACCTTTCAGCCGCCGCTCTTACTTCCGCAGCCAAGTTTGCGAAACGTGTGCGGCTCGTACTGGCGCTGCCAGAAATTGGTGCCTTTGCGGAGACGACACCTGATATGTATCCGACATTTTCCGTTCTCCCGAACTGCATTCTGCAGGAAGAGGACGGTCTTATTCTTACAAAGATAGCGCACCTTGTGACACCGATCATTCGCTATAGGACGGGGTTCACGGGACTTCTTGGTAAGAACGGCGCGCGCACGTTCGCGCTCGCGTAATGCTCGATGGTAGAATGCCCGCATGCAAGAAGCTGCTCTGTATTTGGGAACTCCGGTCGTGTTTGCAGTCGGGGTTCTTTTGGTGTGGTTCGGCATTCGACGGACTTCATTCTCTTCGTTTTTCATCGCTGACCGTACGATCGGCCTATTTGCTGCTTCGGTCTCGCTCGCAGTGTGCTGGATCTGGGTTTTTGCGCTCATCGTAGGGCCGCAGCAGGCATATTTAGGCGGCATCGGTCCCTTAGCGTGGTTCGTTGGCGCGAATACGGCCGCCATAGTCGTCTTTGCGTTGTTCTTTTTCCGTTTGCGGACGGAATTCACCGGGCAGTGGAGCACGTTCACGGAGTTCATTCGCTTCCGCTTTGGTGCGGGAATGCTTGGCGTCTATACGATAGGCATTTCTGGCATGATGACATACGCGGTGTGGGCGCAGCTCACCGGCGCTCTCGCGCTCCTCGCGTACGCGACAGGCGCGGACAAAAGTTCTCTTATGGCACTCATTGCGTTCCTGACGCTTGTGGTCGCGATGCCCCGGGGGGTGCAATCTGTCTTTTCGGCGGACATGGTTAAAGCACTCATGATAGGTGCCGTCCTCGGAATTGCGGTCGTCGTATTCGGACACGCGGACGGCGTGCACGGTCTGTGGGCTGGTAGCCGCGGGTTCTCCGGCACAGGGCCTGCATTTCTGAGCTGGCCGCTGTTGCGCGACTTCGGCATACCGGTCACGATCTCCCTTCTTTCGGGAATTGTGATCGATCAGCAGATGTGGCAACGTTCACTCTCGCTCAGATCAGCAGCCGCGCGCTTTGCACCGTGGATAGCGGCCGCCGTTTTCTTTATCCTTATCGCAAGTGTCGGCGCTCTCGGTCTTGCAGCATCGTATTTGCATATCTCGGTCGCAGATCCGCAGCTTGCCGGATTTGCGGTCGTCGAAAGTATTCTTCCCGCTGGTGCAAAGGTATTCGCGTTCATGATCGCCGCGGCGCTGCTTGCGACCGGCGCGTCCGCCCTCAACGCGGTCTCGAGCGCATGGGCCGTCGACGCGTTGCGTTGGTGGAAACCGGCGTCTGATGAGCGAACGATGATACGCGCATCCCGTATCGTGATGGTCGTCATCCTCTTGATAAGCGTGTTCATCGCTTTGGCTGGCGTTACGCTCGCGCAGATGCTGCTTCTCATCGGCACTTTCCGCGGTGCGCTTTTCTTTCCGACGATACTTGCGCTCTTCACGCGCGGTGGGGAAGCCTCACGGTCTTTTACGGTTAGCATCCTCGTAACGATGGTCGTCGGGCCGATCATAGCGTACTACACGAGCGTGTTCACAGCGGGAATGATCGTTCTGTCCGTGACCGCACTTCTGTGCGGCGTCGAATGGCTGCGAGCCCGTCGAACGGTAGTCGCACATATATAAGGAGGCGATCAAAGCGGGTCACGTCATTGCGTTACGTTATCCCCGTTCATATGTGTTGCCCGACCATCGGAATGTCCCAAGCATTATATATACTGTTGCAATGCTCGGCCTTAAGAGTCGGTGGTGGATCGTTGCGGCGTCCGCATTTTCACTCGCCTGCAGTCCCGGCTCCGTAGCGGTTTTCACCAACAGCGTATTTCTTAAGCCCATCACACAGGATCTCCACATCGGCCGGGGCACCTACGGCTCTGCATTGTTCATTGCGGCCTTGATCGGGGGCGCGCTCCTACCGTTTATCGGCTATTTGCTGGACCGCTTCGGGAGCCGCCGCGTGCTTTTGACCGGCACCGTTTTTTTCTCCCTCGGCTCCGCCCTGCAGTTTTTCCTGACCGCGTCCCCGTGGGTCTTGTATCCGCTCACCATCATCCGTTCGATGTTCGATAAGGGGCAGTCGCCCATCGCGCACTCTGCGGTCGTTACGAAATGGTTCGACAGAAAACGCGGGCTTGCGATCGGTATCGCCATGGCGGGCACCGGCATCGGTACCGTATTTCTTCCGCCCATCATCGGCTACACCATCGACGCGGTGGGATGGAGGTTGACGTTCGTCGTGCTCGGTGCCATCTGTCTTGCCGTTGCCTGGCTGCCCGTTTTTCTGTTTACTCGCGATCCTAAGCCTGAAGAAATGGAGGAGGCGAGTGTGGGCAAGGTAGCCGCGCCCTTGCCGGGCATGACGCTGAAGGAAGCCATGCAAGGGACGTGGCACTTCTGGGCGCTTGCCATAATATTTTTCCTGGGCGTTACGGCGCTCAACGGCGTTCTCCAGCACGTGGTCGCTTTTATGCAGGATCGCGGACTTTCGCTTCCGGAGGCCGCGGCGATACTCGGGGTATCCGGCATCGGCTCCATCCTCGGCAGATTGGTCGTCGGGTACCTGACGGACAGATTTTTCGCGCCGTACGTCGCCGCGGGCGCTTTCCTCGTGCCGATGGTCGGCATCGCCTTGTTCGCATCGGGCGCGGGAGGCATTGTGCCACTCATCGCGTCGGCGTTTTGCGGCTTTGGTATCGGCGCGGAGATAGACCTCATGGCGTTCATGGTCGGGCGGTATTTCGGGCTTAAGTCGTTCGGCGTTCTGCTCGGCGTTCTGCATGGCGTGTTCTCGGCTTTTTCGGGACTTGGCACTTTCATCAGCGGGATGTCCTTTGACCGCTTCCACAGCTATACGCCGGCGTTCATTCTGTATGAAGCGATGCTGTTTGCGATATGTGTGACGTTCCTCTTCTTCGGTCCGTACCGGTATCCCGTGCGCACGACCGTACCGGCGGCGATATAACCCAAACCGCGGCCTTTGTACTCCCCACGGCACACGCGTTACACTGTGCGCATGGATATTGCCCGTGGCGCCGCATCCGGAAGCGGTATAGAAGCCTTCAGGAAGGCCGTCGAGGCCGACCCGCTTTTTGCGGCTGAAGGAATGGATGTTGAGCGCGCCAAACGAAACGTGACAGAAGTCTCACGAGCGCTCCGAGAATTGGAACGGGCGTTTGCAGCGGGATCCTTCCTGCGCCGCGTTTTTTTGTGGCGGTATCCGCTCGGAAAATATGCGGTTCCCTTGTCTTTCGTCCGGTCGTTCATAGAAAGCGAACGAGCGCGCCGCGCTTTTCTCGCTGATCCGACGGTATCGCGTGCTCGCGCGCTCTTGGAGCGATGGCAAGACGCCGCACGACACTATGTCCGATGTGTCGCACGCTATCGAACGCTTCACGACATATTGCGAGCAGCAGACCCTGACGGAGATACATTCCAATTCCAGGACATGTTCGGTAACGTGTCGGACATCGACTACATCGAGCGCACGCTTGATGCCATGGAGAAGAATGGCGCGGCTCTCATTAAAGAGGTCGGGGAATACGGACGTCTTCTTTCTGGCATTGAAAGGGCGAAGGGAGATCGTGCCGCCCGCGAAGAACCTCTCACCTATGAGACAGGTACGCTCACGCCGGAAGCCGAGCGCCTCCTTGTGATGCAAGTCAGGGAGCGGATGCCGTTCGTTCAATCTGACGTTCTCGAAACATACGGACCGTTGCGTTACTCGATACGACATTTCGACGGCGCTGCGACTCCCCACCTGTTCAATGTGTACGTGCTGAGGAACAAGAAAACGGGACTTGAAAGCATGCACGTGGCGCTTATCGACGATTTTTATTTCCTTAAAATAACCGGACCCGACGCTGATTTCGGAGGCCTCGGACGTGCGAATTTTGAAGAACTCATCGAGCTCGGTATTCCGTATTGGCACCAGAACGCGACGGCGTTCTACACGATGCGCGATCAAATGTATTGGGCCGATATCGCGACCATCGCCGACATGGCGCGCAGGCCCGATCTCGATCAGCGGCATCTTCAAAAAGAACGTTCCAGTATGTTCGACCTGATGCTCGGCTCGTGCGCGTTCGACATTCTCGGATACGTTGGTCACACGTGGGACAGGCACCACAAAGACGCTTTCAGTACCTATTCGTTCCTCTACGGACTTCTCATGAGAAGCCATCCGAGTGTCTATTATCTGCCATTCAATAGAAGTGTCTGGCGGCTGCCGGAGCCGCTCGATATTTTGGGCGACAGGCGCCTACCGAAAGAAAAGGTACGCTACCGACCCCTTCGCGACGTGCTCCCCGTCATTGGAGAAGATGTGTTGGGTACGGTCATGCAAGGGGCGCGACTACGCAGCGAGGCACGTCGAAAAAAGGGTATTGCGGCAGGCATATGAAAGAGCGCCCATCAGGACTGTCTTCGGTCATACAGACTGTGATCCGGTTGGCTCGGATACGTCGTTCGCGCCGAGCGGGCATAAAGAAAAAACCGAGAAGTAAAGCAGAAAAAAGTGACCCGACGCTTTTTGCTTTTTGCGACCAGTTCTTGGAATAAGGTCAGCGGTTGGGGACGCGACGGAGCCGCAATGGCTTCACCGTGAACGGGAACTCGTCCACGAGCTCTACTTTGACCGGCTGAAAGATGCCGTCGCGAATAAGTTCAGCGAGTGTCCGGCTTTTTGTCACACGAAGTTCCTGCGCGAATTTTTTAGCGACAAAGTCCTTTGTTTTCCGCGTTGTTCTCATGAGGGGAGTCGGTATGACGGAAAGATGTACTGCGCCCAACGGATCCTTCATGCCACGCTCGCCCACGGCGACGCGATAATCTTTGATATACCGCGAGAGCGATGAGCAGACGCGCTCGACCTCCGATGCGAGGAACATCGCCCCCATGCAGCCCACTCGATCATTCTCGAGCCGTCCGTAGAGCATAAGCGTTACGTTTTCTCCGCACGAGCATTTCTTATTTTCCAAGAGGGCGGCGTCGCCCGTGCTCACCCATCTGCCAAAGCGCCGGACGAGCAGTTCGCCGACACCGCGATCATCGGGCCTTCGGATCCGAACTGGGGCGAATGGATGCAGCGGTGTCGCAATGCCGAGGTACCGGGGGAATTTCGCTCGTGAGAGCGCAGCGCAAGATACCCCCAATCGTCCGGTTTCTGTCGAGCCGTACCGCGTGAGCAGGGATGCGTGCGGGCAGGTTTTCTTTGCGAGTTCATAGGTAGATCTCTCGACGATGCTTTGGGTAAGAATTATTTTCTTCAGCGACGAGAGTGCTTCAAGAGCGCGCCGACTCTTCAGGTGCGCGACAAGGCTCCTGAAAAGGACCGGCGTCGTCACGATTTCCGTCGGGAAAAAGGCTCGGAGGGTCTCTGCGCTGCTATCGCTCGATACATCATGCGCGGAAATGGCTAAAAAACGTGCGACGACCATATCTCTCTTCAAAACCATTTGCGTGAAATGGTTCACCGCGAGTCGGTCGCTGCCGAGGAGATACACAAGGTCCCTAAAAGTCGAAAGCGCTGGACGTTTCGAGACAGGGATATTCTCCAGCCGTTTGATGGACAGTTTCGGCGCACCAGTCGTGCCCGATGAGTATACGACTCGGAGTTTCCGTATCGACGGGTCGCCGGGCTTATAACGCCCAATGCCAGGAATGTCCCTAGTAACCGTTGGCCGTAACTTTCTTTTCGTACGCGGCGGGCGCATTGATATGGCGCACCCGCGCAAGTGAAAAGAGAGGACACCGTCGTCCATAGAACGTTCGAGTGCGCTCGTGACGAGTGGCGCTTTATACCGAACGACAGGTATCGGAAGGGGCGAAGATTTTGTGATGTACAATGCCGCGCGCGCATGCTCGATATAGACGTTGTCGGCGGTGCGAAATTCGGGGAAGCCGGGTGGGGTCGCGACCATTGTTGATATGCCGATGATGCCGCATTCGGGCAGTGCAAGTGCGAGCGTGACCCTAAGACCGCCGAGGGCCAGTTTTCTCAGAGGAGTAAAGTCGCTGTCGATCACTATGATCTCTTTAATGCGAATGCCGTCCCGTGACAACAGGGGAAAAAGGCGCGCACACATGCGCGCATCGCACACGAGGGAATCTGCGCGGTACCACTGTGCGAGGCGCACCGTGAGTTCGTCATTGCCGCTGCGGACGAGAGGCAATCGGAGATGTTCGTACACCCACATGCTCCACTGCTGCAATTCCCCTATATTTTCGAATGCTACAAGAGGGCGTACACCGGAAAGCAATCGCGGCTCAGCGCGGATCGCGTCTCCGCTCATCGCCGTCAGTCCTGTCTTGCGGCCTCTCTCCGCTTTCTTTATCAAAATGCCTTCGTTCTTCGTAAGTCTCGTGCCGAGAGATCCCTTACACAAGTCACCCCAGGTCACGGGCGGCAATGAAGAGAATGAGCGCTTCGCGTCTTCAGCCGAGCGGATCCCATGTGCACGCCAGAGCTCGCGATAGAGAGAAGAGTGCCGCCATGCATTGCGCACGGCAAGCGATCTATTCTTGCTCACGCGCGATGTCATACCCATCAATGCGGAGTGTAGAGGGGTTGGTACGAATGGTCAACACATTTCGCAGAGCCGTCTCGCGGGGGCCCGTGATAAGTTGCGTGATAATATTGGGAACATGGACTCTTCGCACGCGCAGAGCGGCTTTTACGGCTTTGCCGCCGGATCGCTATGTGTGCTCTTCGCCATTGGGATGCTTACTCCGATTGTCGCGCATGCGGAATTGGTGCGAGTCTTTCTTACCTCAGGCACCTCATATGCAATTCCGACCGATTGGAACAACTCGTCTAACTCCATTGAAGTTATCGGTGGTGGCGCGGGCGGCGTGGGTAACGGCGGTGGTGGTGGTGGTGGTGGAGCGTATTCAAAAGTCGACAACGTAACCCTCTCGGGTACGGTCGGCTATGCCGTCGGTGCCGGGGGCGGCAGCAGCACGAGCGGAGGCGATACTTATTTTTGCAACTCAACATCCAACTGCGCGTCTATTGCGGGCACAGCGGTCGTCGCAGGTGCGAAAGGCGGAGTATCGAGCGGAACTACAGCGGGAGGGGCAGGGGGTGCTTCCGCAAGCGGTGTTGGAAGTACGAAGTATAGCGGCGGTAACGGGGGCGCTGATGCTGACGTATATAGGGCTGGCGCGGGTGGAGGTGCGGCAGGCAAGAATGGCGCAGGCACGAACGCGCCAGGCACCGGAGCGGGCGGATCGGGAGACGCCGGTTCCGGCGGAGCCGGAGGGGCGGTCGGTACAAACGGAACAAATGCCGTTGCGGGTAGCGCTGGCACGGAATGGGACGCAACTCATGGCTCCGGCGGCGGAGGTGGTGCAGGGTATATTGATGGAAACAATAGTCTTTCCGGCGTGGGTGGCGCTGGGGGCGCTTATGGAGCTGGCGGCGGTGGAGGTGGTGGAGATGGTATCAGTAGTGCCAGTACTTCCGGGGGCGCAGGCTCGCAGGGTCTTATCGTCATCTCGTACACCCCATATGGCGTACATTCGACGGTCACTATCACGAAGTCGTCAACGGTGACCGGTGGAGCGGCGGTCTTTGGTACGATATCCAAAGGTTCCGGTACATTCGTCATAGACCATCCGCTCGATCCGAAGAACAAACTCCTCTATCACTCCTTCGTCGAATCACCCGATGTGAAGAATATCTATGACGGCATCGCAACGCTTGATGGAAGCGGCAGCGCGACCATTACGTTGCCGCGTTACTTTCTTCCGCTCAACAAAGATTTCCGCTATTTGGGGACCGCCATCGGTCAGCCGATGCCCGGTCTCTACCTCTCGACCGAGATACGAAAACGATTTTGGATATTCGGCGCCCCCGTTCTCAAGATAGCGGGCGGAGCAAGCAACGGAAAAGTATCCTGGCAAGTGACCGGCATACGCCATGATGCATTCATACGGGAGAATCCGATCAATGTCATAGTGGACAAAGGGCCGGACGCCTTGGTCGATAAGGGCGAGTATCTTTTCCCCGAGCTGTATGCAAAATAATATGCGACACATGATACGGAAAATAGGACCGATAGTTTTTCTCAGTGCGCTCCTGCCGAGTGCCGTTCTCGCTGTCACCCTCACGGGCGACGTAAAGTTTGCGACTAATCTCGCGATCGTCGGGTCACTCAGCAAGGGTTCGGGCACCTTCGTCATCGACCATCCGCTTGATCCCGCCAACAAGCTGCTGTACCACTCGTTCGTCGAATCGCCCGATGTGAAGAACATATACGATGGTATCGCTTCGCTCGATGGGAATGGAGAGGCCGTCATACAGCTGCCGGACTACTTTGACGCACTCAACGGCAATGTACGCTATCAGTTCTTCCCAATCGACCGATCGATGCCGAATCTATATATCAAAGAGGAAGAGCACGACAATAAGTTCACGATCGGCGGCGGCGTTGCGAACGGCAGAGTGTCGTGGCAGATCACGGGCATCCGTCATGACCCATACATTCTCGCTCACCCCATCGTCGTCGAGGTGTTGAAAGGACCTGGTGAGCCGGTGATCAAGGGGGAATGTATCTTTGAACCGCTATGCAAATAATACGAAGCAGATACAACCGATACGCGCTACTTCTCGTTTTTACGATGGTACTGAGCATCTTTTCTATTGCGCCCGGCAAGGCATTCGCATGCCCGCCGACGCCCACATGCTCCATATCGGCGAGCCCCAACCCGACCACCGCCCCGCAAGCCTCGACAGTTTCTTGGACATCCACGAATTGCAGCACCGCATCCGTCGACCAGGGCATAGGAGCCGTAACTTGTAACTCAAACTTCGTTCGCTCACCCCTGAGTACCATCACCTACACACTCACCGTGACGAATAGCTGTTCGGTAAGCGCAACGTGTAATGTCACTCTTACGGTCAATGCGGGAACGTACAGAACGACCTTTACGAAACCCGTTTCGGAAGCGATCAATCTGACGGTCACTAGTGCCATCTCAAAGGCCGCGGGCACCTTTGTCATCGACCATCCACTTGATCCGAAGAACAAGCTGCTGTACCACTCCTTCGTCGAATCCCCTGATGCGAAGAACATGTACGACGGCATTGCAACGCTGGATGGGAATGGAGAGGCGGTCGTTGGCCTGCCAACATATTTCGACGCGCTTAATAAGGACGTCCGGTACCAATTGAAACCGATCGGCGCCTCAATGCCGAATCTCTATGTAAAGGAAGAAGAGCATGACAATCGATTCTCTATCGGCGGCGGAGTTCCTGGCGGGAAGGTATCTTGGCAAATAACCGGCATTCGCCACGACCCGTACATCGTCGCGAATCCTATCGTTCCGGAAGTGGAGAAGGGGCCGGGCCAGCCCGTACAGAAAGGGGAGTACCTGTACCCCGAAGGCTATCAAACCGTCCTCATTTTTAACCAAAAGTTAACACAGCTCTCTTCGCCTGGGCAACCCGACTTCGGAGGCAGACAGAGCGTCTGGTGGCTCCGCTAGCGCGCCGCGCCGGTGTGGAAGTTCAGATACTTTTCGATGTCGCTCACTATCTTTTCTTTTGGGACGCTGGTGCGCAGTGCCGACCAGCGCAGGATCGTCGCCGGGAACGGGTTCCTCACGTTGGCGGCGAACAGATTGATCCCTTTCGCGCCGGCCGAGGGGTTGTGGCCGAGAAAGAGCGCATAGTAATCGCTTCTTGCGGTGAAGAGAAAGCGCGCCGATACATCCACCGGAGAGCCGGCGCGGAACAGGTCCACATCCCGCTGATCGAACACGGCTATCTCCGCGACGATGTCGTCGAGCCCGGCACTCCTGTCTTTATACATGAGGAGCGCCGCGATGAGTTCGTTGCGCTCACTGGGAGAGAGTGAGACAGTGGACGATGCCGCAGAGCCAGAGAACGCGGCGCGCAGGTAGCGGGCAACGTCCGCCTCGTCGACT
>JBAYUL010000007.1:0-16411 GCA_041675105.1 Minisyncoccota bacterium | reverse complement strand
AATCGAAGAGTTTCGTTGACCCACCATCTCCCTTTCCTGTGAATAACGCCATGACTTCATAATAGCAAACGAGACGGCCCGCACCGCGGACCGTCTACCAAAATGGTAAGGCTGGGACACCAGCAAAGCTAAGGGAGGCGCGCAGACTCATTACCATGAGCAAGAGGAACAATAAAAGCATGTCTTGCTGTCTGAGCGCTATCGCTCGCCGCACGCCCCAATAATAGAGCGATGGAACGGCGATAAGGAAAAGAAAAGACAGTATCGCGTTCATCGAACACCTCACACAACTATTACACCTGTCTTTGTATACAGGGGGGAAAACCGAACGTCAACAAAGTTCTTATGCGAAAATCCGGCATAAGCCGGACTTTCGCATTGGGTGCGCAGGGGGGGACTCGAACCCCCATGCCCAAGCGGGCGCTACCACCTCAAGGTAGTACGTCTACCAATTTCGCCACCTGCGCGTGCGGCCATTCTAGCTCAGGCGAATACAATATGCGAGCTACTCTGTTGCAACAACTTGATCCGCAGGAGTCTCTTCTGCGACCGGCGCTTCTTCTTTCGAAACAACTTTCGTGGTTCCGCCGACGTTCACCACCATCTTCGTGCGGCGCAATTGGCGGCGTGCCTCGCGAGCGACCTTGTCGCGGATGAAGTAGAGTTTCGCGCGGCGGACGCGCGAGCGCTTCACGACCTCGATCTTATCGATCATCGGAGAGTAGAGCGGGAAGATCTTTTCGACTCCCACACCGCTCGATACGCGGCGGACCGTAAAGGTGCCTCCGGCCTCAGTGCCATGCTTGCGGGCCAACACCAAGCCCTCAAATGCCTGAAGGCGGTATTTCCCCTTTTCCTCTATTTTTTGGAACACGCGAACAGTGTCCCCCGGGCGAAGGTCGAGGGTTTTGCGCGCTTCCATGTCTACGGGTGATACTTTGATCGCCATATGTCGAGGGACTATACCACCGAGCTTTCCAATAGACAACTTTTCTATAATTCAGGGCCGCCATCGCTGGCGGCCCATATCTTCGAACGATCAGGTGATCAGTGGCCTTTGTGCGCCACGGGCAAGCCGACCAGCTGCGCCGCAACCTCGATGGCGTCCTCTTTCTCCATGCCGCCGTCATCGGTGAGCATGTGCACGACCCGGACGAATTCGGCGGCTTTCAGTTCCGCCTCGGTTTGCTTGGAACGGCGCCCATTTTTCGCGGTGGCCTTGGCCTTCTTGCGCTTCTTCGCCATCATCATTCTCCTGACTATTGTGGACGAGACGTGCATTATAGCACTAATTACATAAATTGCAAGCTCGTTTTGGTGCAAGACTCGGTCGTGTGCCATATAAAATGTGGCCACGGATATTTTGAGTGCCGTCGCACTCAAAATTCCCCGGCCCCGGCTCGCGGTTTTGCGAGCTCGCAAAACATCGCTCCGCCCCGCACAAAGCACAAAACCTGCCGCAGGGCAGGTGTTTGTGTCTCTTGTGCGCGCTGAGGGACTCGGTCACGGGTTTCCACCTGCTGGCCGGAACCCGCGACCCCGCCTCACTCGCCTACGCTCGTTCCGGCTTTCGAGTCCCCTGCTCCCAAAGCGAAGAGCCCGGCATACTGCCGGGCCTTCACATTGGGTGCGCGCTGAGGGACTCGAACCCCCGACCTTCCCCGTGTAAAGGGGTTGCTCTACCAACTGAGCTAAGCGCGCCTCTTCCCAAACTTTCGCACGAATGCTCTCGGAGGGAATCGAACCCCCATCAAGGCCTTAGAAGAGCCCTGTTTTATCCATTAAACTACGAGAGCCTCATCGTATATCTCCTAGCGTAACCGTATGCCACCCCGCGGTCAATTACTTTGATGGATCGACGAGCGCTGCCGGATCGATATTCGTCGATGTCGTCGAGCTTCGCGCTTCGAATGCGGCGAGGAGGGCCTCGAGCTGTTTGCGGTCCAACGAAACCGGCGGATTCAAAGAAGCAGATGACGCGGAGCTCAGATTGCCGAGCACACCGACAAACTCCGATACGCCGTACGCGAATATACCAAATACGCACACGACCGAGAGCGAGAGCAGGAGACGCCAGTACAGCTCTGCGAGCGGCTGCACGCTTTCCGGCTCATTCCGCGCTTCATAGAGCGCCCGCAGCTGATCCCATATGTTTTTGAAGTAGGTCATGAAGATACGGCCGTCGTGAGCACGCGGATGCGCGCAGACAAGCGCCACGAAACGGCTTTCGTGTCCGCGTTCTTATTGTATTCGAGCTCGACCTGGTCAACGGTCGATGGAAGCGACAATCGTTCAAATGCAGATACGAGCCGGGTGAGCGACGCGTATGAACCTGTCGCTTCCACAATGAATACGATCGCTTGCAACTGAACACCGCCGGGAAGCGATTGCGAACCGTCGGCGACCGGAATGGCGTTGCTGACGTGCACGCTCACGCCGAGGTCTTTTCCCGCTGCCTCAATAATATTCACGGCCGTTACGATATCCGCATGTGTAAGCGTATCGAGCCGTTCTCGCTGCGCCTTGGTATCAACAGCGAGAGCCGAAAGCCGCTGTGCGTACGCGAGCCGGTCGGACTGCTGTTCGGCCGTCGACGCCGATTCCGCGCGCGATGCCGCTTCGGCGAGGATCACCATGCCCCCGTAAATGACGCCGCTCCAAACCACGAGCGCGAGCGCGAGAAGCGTCCATGCAAGGATGTGCATACGTGTTCTCATATCAGAAGGTGCCGGTGATCGTGATAGTAAAATTCCCGTCCGCGCTCACCAACGACCCTACAGGCACCGACACATTTTGGAAACGCGGGTCCTTTTTGAGCGCATCACCGTAGGCGCTGATCAATTCGCGCGACGCGTTGCCGGAAAGCGAAAGCTGGGCCGGCGTTCCACCTACATACACGATATGTGCGATCTGCATTCCCTGCGGCCGATAGCTGAGCGCCGATGCGATGACTACCGTGGGCGACGTCGTTTTTGCGACGATCGGTTGTAACGCGCGGATAAGTGCCTGCGAACGCGAGATCGAGACGGGGTCTTCGGGAGCCTTGCGATCACTCGCAAGCGACAGATCCGCGACGGGAGGCGCGGCGAGTTCTATCGCCAAGTAGCTCGGCACAAGAGCGATAGCGGCGAACACTGCGAGCGCGATGAGCAACAGTGATAACGCGATAATGAACCGGGAGCGGTACATACCCCACACCTTTTTTCCCGCATCGAGTGGCAGAAGATTTGTCATAGTTATACGCGTGCTTTCGCGGAGAGACCGCGAAGCGCGAGACCTACGGCGGTCGCGTACTGCAGCGATCGCCACCGGTCGATCGGCGGGATGTATTCATCATACGATGCGACATGTTTCCACACGTCGCCGCGCCCGCACGGCGCTTGTACGCGCCCCGCAATGTAATCATCGAGCCCTAATAGATTGGCGCTTCCGCCCACCAGAAGCACGCGTCCGACGGGCGTCATGCGGTCGCCGTGTTCGTTGCGCCGCGTATCCCAATAATGGTAGTGCCGTGCTACTTCGTCGGCGAGCGCCGAGGCAGTGCCGCTCACCGCTTCTATGCCCGGCGATTTATCGCCTGCGTCCGCAATAAGTCCGCGTTCATTCTTGAACGTTTCAGCGTCTTCGGGCGTAAGGCCTGATTGGATGAGCGCGTTCGTCATACTCTCACCGCCCACCTGCACGGTCGACGTGAATATAGGAAGCCCTTGCTTAAGCACCGCAAAGCCCGTCCGTTCACGTCCAAAATCCACCAGAAGCGTGATCGGTTCGTCGGGCTCCCCCGAGGTCACCGCACGGGCAATGGAGCGCGCTTCCACTTCGAGCGAAAGCAGTGATATGCCGGCACCGTCAAAAGCTTCCGCGTAAGCGGCGGCAACATCGCGCGGGAACACAACGACGCTGATCTCCTCGCTTGAGGCGGGCTCAAGCACATTGAAATCATAGACGGCAGCGGCGGGCGGTATTGGAACCCGGTCTTCGAACTCAAACTCGATCATGCGGAGCACCTGCTGGCGCGAGGTACCGAACGGCGCATGCATGCCGAACACATATGCCGCTTCTTCCGGAAGCGCGGCATGTGCGCATGAAATACCACCGAGTTCTTTCTTCATCACGCGTAACGCATCAGAAAGTCCGGCAACATCACGGATAATGCCGCTCTCGACGATACCGGGCTTCAATGGGAGTTCACCGTATGTATGTACGCGGTATGAAGTATCAGCACCACTGAGAACCAACCATTTTACCGATGCGTCGGAGATATCAACGCCCGCCGCGCGCGGCATAAGAAGTTGCGGCGTCGGAAACGCGTGCGTGAGCATGTGCGATATGGATTGAGCCCGCTGCGCAAGAGCAGTGGACCGCTTTTTAGACGGCCGCATACGTACAGTATACCAAGCGTTTTCGTACTTCACGTCCGAAAACGGGTTTTATTTGAGTTTTGCGCCTGGGGTCGCCGCGCGTTCGGGATGAAGCAATACGAGACCGCTCTCGTCGCTCCCCGCGAGCAACATTCCTTGGCTTTCAATGCCGCGAAGCATGCGCGGCGCGAGATTCACGACATAGGGACACTGTTCTCCAACGAGGGCCTCAGGTGTTTTCCATTCTGCAATGCCGGAAACGATGGTGCGCTGCCCCATGTCGCCAAGATCGATAGTGCATTTAATCAGCTTATCGGTGTCGGGCACTTTCTCCGCAGCGACAATGGTACCGATACGTATGTCGAGCTTCACAAAGTCATCGTATGAGATCTGATCTGCCATATCGCTATTTTATAGCATCCGGACGCATCTCCATATAACGCTGCAATATGACCGCAGCGGCAGCGCCGTCGTCGTGCGCGTTGCCATCGGGCGAATAGCGGGACGCTTCGATCGAGCTTCCCGCCTCGAACGCCGGCACGACCGGGAGCTCCGTCTTCTTTGCGAGCCGCCCGATAAATGCTTCAGCGTCCTTCGTTACCGGATTCTCAAGACCGGAGAATGCCCGCGTGTCGCCGACTACAATAGTGCCTATCTTTTCTTCGCTGATGATCTTTTCTAGACCCTCAAAAAGGGACGCGTCATTCGTGAGGGTCATGCGAGGAAACGCGATCGTTCCCGCTGCGTCAGAAACTGCAACGCCGACGCGTTTTTCACCATAATCGATCCCGAGATAGCGCATATCAGATATCGTATTCCTTGTTCAGATCAAATTCCACGTACGCGATGCCCTGTGCTTCCAGCATTCCACCGGCGATACGCTTGTTGATATCATGTCCGATCGAATTGATGATGCCATCATGCACGGGAAATACCGTTCTTGGTTTCAGGACGAGCGCGTAATCGATCGCTTCCGAAAGTTTCATCCACGGACCGGCAGTGGGTAGCGCCACGATCTCAGGATGCCGCTCCGGCATGTGAAAAGCGTCGCCTGGATACCAGAAGCGCGTCCCGATAAAGTATCCCGTATTTTGAGCGGCCGGTATCGATGTGTGGACACGTGCATGGGCAGTGCCGAAGCCGCGTATCTCCACTCCTTTCACCTCGACGAGCTGCCCGTCGCCCACCACCGTATGGACGATCCCCTCGGTCTCGAGCAACGCCCCTACGCTCGGATTACATATGACCTGTGCCGACGGATTATTCTTCAATACGACCCTCAATGAGGGAATGTGCAAGTGGTCTGCGTGCTCATGAGTGATGAGCACGGCATCGAGACGCTCGACCCCCTCATGCAGCGGAAGAGTAAAGGCGCCGGGATCGGTCATGATGCGGAGACCGAGTTCTTCGACAAGCATGCAACAATGGCCTAATTTCGTTATCTTCATGTGGGAGCAGTATAACAAAACACGGCCGCGCGCATCGGGGTCATGATGCGCGCGGCCGGTTATCTGTATTACAAGAATACTGCTACGTGTATTTCACCGTTCCGACTCGTACTCCTCTTCATTCTCTACCTCACGAATTCCGAACGCCTCGATAACATCGTCGTCTCTGTCGCCGACCACAATAATGCGATCCCCCGGCGTAAAGTTTGCTCCGTATGGGAGTCGAGTATGCGGACCGATGATCACCGATGTCGTCGCGTCATCTTCCTCGTCGCTCATAACGACGCCGTGCGATGTCGTCGCGACGATGACTCCGTCGAACACGTCATCGGAGCGCAGACGGAACGGCGGACGATACAGATCGCCGATGAACGGCGGAAGTACGCCGTGACGAGCGAATAGCGTCAGCTGGCGGTGCAGTGGCGTTTGAGATACGGCAAACCCTCCAAACAGTACTGCCGCGAATAGAACAAGGACCGAGGTGAGTAGAGATTTCTTGTAAACGAATGAGTAACGCCGGACGAGTACTTCGAGCACGATCACGAAGACGCCAAGCAAGAGCACGAGAAGCCACGGCAGTGACCGGAAGAACGAGAACCAGCCGCGCGCACCGAACGACGGAGCGAACCAGGCACCGCTCTGATGCAGGAAGAATACCAAAAGGCTCACAGCGTACATGAGCGCCAGAAGAAAGATGAGCACGCCGACCGCGAACAGGGTTGAGAGCAAGACGAAGTGCCAGCGAGGGCGCATCTGTATGCTCCCCTTCGCGATGCGCTGCATAACGCTTTGTTTGAATGAGGTATCGTCGTTCATATGATGGTGTCGCCAGCGATCTCCTTTAGCCGAGCCCGTGCGCGGCCAAGACGGACGCCCACGGTCGAGACCGGGATCTGGAGTATGTCCGATATCTCCTTATAGTCCATACTCTCAAGGTAATACAAGATGAGAGGCTCCCGATATTTCGCGTCGAGCTTATCGAGATGCGCTTCGAGCGTGGCACGAAGGTCGCGTTCCATAGTGGCACTATCAGCGGTATCAGGCGCGGCGAGGTGCGGCAGAAGTGTGTCAATATCGAAATCAAATACCGTGTGACGTGCAGCGCGCCTTTTGAGCGCGTTGACGTACTCATTGTGTGCGATGCGGTAGATCCAAGGCGAGAAGCGTCGGGACGTGTCGAAGCTCTGGATATTTTGATATGACTTGATGAAAATGTCTTGCACGATATCTTTTACGTCGTCAGAGTCTGAAAGGAACTTCCTGCCATAGCGCAGTAACTTCGTTTGATATCGCTCCACAAGCTCACCGAACAGTTCGGTTTCACCCTTCTGCACGCGCAATGCTATCTCCTCGTCGGTTTCCTGCATGAAGACCCATAATAGCCGCTATCGGCTTCGGGCGCGACGACTATCGAAGCTTCGACGTTTTGTAGATATCGGGTTTATACGGTGCGAGGCGCGCGACCGTGGTGGCAAGGCCCGCCTCGCGAAGGTCGGACGTGAGATGCTCTACATATTCACCCTCCTGATCGTAACCAAGGGCGATCACATCGGGACGGGCCGCCTTGATATGGCCCATATATCCCTGGGTGTCCCCCAGTACTGCCTCATCGACAAGATCGCATGCTTCTACCAGCGCGAATCGCGCGGTCTCGCTGTTGTGAGGTGCGCGGCCTTTGATACGCAGCGCGGAACTGTCGCGCGCGACAGAAACGATGAGATAGGTATCAGGGAAAAGCGCGCGAGCCTGGCGGAAGAGGTCGAGGTGCCCCTCGTGGAGCATGTCGAATGTACCAAATACCATCACACGTTTCATATGACCGTCTCAGACTCCTCCTTGTTCACGCGGCTGAGCATGTAGAGCGCGCCAAGAAGCAGCGCTGTGCCGAGCCACTGACCAGGAAAAAGGCCGAGAATGGTTCCCGTCGGCCATGCGCCGGGGATGAAGTATGCATTCACGAATACCGCGGCGAGCGGAAAACCGAGCTCGGCGAGCGTCGCGATCGATGCGCGTGTGAACTGAAGTCCGTAGTAATAAAGGAAAAGCGAGAAAACTCCCGACGCGAGCGCAATGACACCGATGAAGAGCCAATCGGTCGGCGTTATCTCGCTCATAGGCGGGAACGTATGCTGATACGCGTTGAGAAATCCGAGAAAAACGAACGCCACAACGAATCGAAGCGCAGTGAGGGTCTTGAATGACGCGACACGAAGCACGAATTTGCCGAATACGGTCGATGCGCCCCACAAGACCGCGGCGGTAAGGGCGAGGGCGGCACCAATGACATTGGGATTGAATGCCTCTCCCTCGTACAGACGCGGCACCACATGCGGAAAGCTCACGAGATACGCGGCAAAAAGCGCGACCACCGCCCAAATCCAAAAACGAGCGTGCGGACGTTCGCCCAAAAAGAGCCACGCGAACGAAATGGCGATGAGCGGCTGCATTTTCTGCAAAAGTATGGAGACCGACGGGTTCACATAGTGGAATGATTGCGTGAACGCGATGCTGGCGAGTGCGGACCCCCCGATCGCGATCGCCACAACCGCAAGCCATTCGCGCCAGGAAAGATTCTTGAGGTCTCTCCAGCCGAAGATCAGTATCGGAAGTGCGAATATAACATCGATCCCATGTTCCGCGAAAACGATGAAGCTGGACGAAAGCGCCTGCGTAAGATGCACACGGAACGGCGCATCGGTCGCCCACAGAACCGCGGCAAAGAAGACCAGCACGGGACCGTAGACAAGAAGGCGGCGTGACCCCATAGCGATGATTCTATCGTATGAGCGCAAGTTCGAGCGCTGCTGCGGCTGCCTCACTTCCCTTGTTCGCCTCCCCGCGAGAGCGGGCATGCGCTTGTTTTAGATCGTTGGTCGTGATGATGCCAAAACCAACAGGCACTCCCGTATCGAGCATAAGCCGCATGAGCCCGTCGGTCGTCGCACGCGCCAGATACTCGTCGTGACGAGTCTCCCCCTTGATAATGCACCCGATCGCGACGACCGCGTCGAGTTTACGCCGAAGAATAAGCCGTGCGCACGCGAGCGGTATCTCGAAACTGCCGTATACGCGCAGGATATGGACATTTGCATCCTTCACGCCCCACTGTTTGAGCGTCGCTTGCGCACCCGCCACCATATTGTCGGTCACGTCCTCATTGAATCGCGATGCTACGATCCCCACCGTAAGTTTGGATGCATTCCCGACGATCTTCTTTTTGGAATATTCTTTACGCTGCATAGTCGCACCCTAACGCTTTTTACCCAGAGCGTCCAGATACCGCGCAATGAGATCGATCTCGACATTGACCTCGTCCGCGATCTTCAAAGAACCAAGGTTCGTATGCGCTGCGGTATAGGGGATGATCGCGACGGAAAAACTGTCAGATGAACGGGACACGACGGTGAGTGCGACCCCGTTCAGAGCGATAGAGCCCTTTTTTGCAACGAAACGCATGAGCGATGTTGGCACCATGACCGAAACGATGCCTTTTTTCGCGCCCGTCACCCTCCCGCGCGCATCCACGTGCCCGGCGACCAAATGACCGTCGACGTACTCATTGAGCGTCAGCGAGCGTTCGAGATTGACGCGCGTGCCGAGCGCAAAAGATCCGACCGTTGTTTTCGAGAGTGTTTCGGGTACGTACTGCACTTCAAAAAAAGCGGCCGTCCGCTTCATAATGGTCGAGCAGACGCCGTCGACTAGAACACTTTGTCCTGGCGAGAGTTTCCACCCGCGCGGTGTGTGTATGCGTATGGTCACCGCACCGCCGTGTGCTTCGGATGATCGTACCGTTGATGTGTTTTGTGTAATGCCCGAGAACATATTTATTCGTCAAAATGATCGCGCACGGCGGCGACGTCGGCCGCAATGGCCTGTTTGAGGAGGTCGTCGGATTCGAAGGTCCGGGTGTCTCGGATCTTGTGTGTGAGCTCGATGCTCACCTCGCGCCCGTACATTTCTTCCGAAAGTCCGAAGACGTATGCCTCGAGAATATCGCGCTCCGGATCGGCGAACGCTGCCGCGCGGTAGATCGTCTTTTCGATCCGCACGAGCGCCGCATACACGCCACTCACGCGCCCATCTTGGAGCGCGATATTCACTGTCGGGTACCCGAGCGAGCGAGCACGCTTCGAACCTTCGATGACCATACCGTGGAATTCCATATCAATTGATCTCGGTGACCAGACCTCTCGTGTGTGCCTTCGTACAACGGCACTTTATCACAAACGACACCCCTGCCGCGCGTTCTGGCTCCTCTTCCCGCTGCCTTGCCAAGCTAACGTTCCCGTATTCGTCATACCGACGGGTATACACTGTCAACATCTATGCCCACCAATTCTGACAATTCAACATATGACGTTATCATCGCCGGTGGCGGGGCGAGCGGTACCGCACTCCTCTATGTGCTCTCCCGCTATACTAATATCCGTCGCATCGCGCTTCTTGAAAAACACGACGCGCTCGGTAATGTGAATTCCCATGCGACGAAGAACAGCCAGACGCTCCATGTCGGTGATATTGAAACGAACTATGACATAGAAAAAGTGCGGCAAGTGAAGCCGGCGGCAATGATGGTGAAACGATACGCCGATGCCCTCCCCCGCGATGAAGGCTCACCCATTCTCCGTAAGATGCAGAAAATGGTGCTGGGGGTCGGCGCCGCAGAGATCGCGGAACTTGAGAAAAGGTACGAAGAGATCAAGGAGTTATTCCCCGAACTCGAGAAGTTGGACGCGACGAGTATCGCCCGCGTCGAACCTGAAGTGATGCGAGGCCGATCTCCACACGAGCCTGTACTCGCCCTTTTCAATCAGAACGGCTACGCCATAAATTACGGCCTGCTCTCCCGATCGTTCGCAAAAAAAGCCCAAGAGGAGCCTCATAAACAAATAGAGGTGCTGACCGGTCACACACTCACAAAGATCGAGAAATATGGCGGTTCGTACATACTCACCACGGAGCAGGGCAATTTCAGATCCCCCATCGTCATTGTGGATACCGATGCATATAGTCTTGGATTCGCGAAAAAACTCGGGTACGGCAAGGAATTCTCGCTCATTCCTGTCGCCGGAAGCTTTTACTTCACGCCCGAAAAGTTGCGCGGAAAAGTATATCGCGTACAGGAGAAACGCATGCCATTTGCAGCCGTACACGGTGACCCCGATCTGACCAAAGAAGATGTCACCAGATGGGGTCCAACGGCAAGATTTTATCCGGTGCTCGAGGCCGGCGATCTTCACACGATGGGTGCCTTTTTCGCTTCGGCGGGATTACATCGCCCGCAAACGTGGGTCAGTTTCATCATGATACTTCTCGAACCGATCCGATTCTGGTATCTCGTGAAGAATTTCTTCTACGACCTCCCCCTCGTCGGCAAGCACTTCTTCATCCCGCAAATCCGCAGGATCATCCCCACTATCCGCGTAAGCGAACTACGATGGGCAAAAGGATACGGCGGCATGCGCTTGCAGCGTGTACATACGACTACCCATGAGCTCTTGCTCGGCGAGGGGAAAATAATCGGCGACAATATCATTTTCAACATGTCTCCCTCCCCCGGGGCGTCGGTCTGCATCTACAATGCGGTGCGCGATACCGAACAGATCATGAAATTCGCGCCGCAATTCTCTTTTGACAAAAAACGTATGCTTTCGGAATTATGCGAACCGAAGCCATCAGTCGAAAATGTCGACGTATCGCTCAGAGATACGTACGCATCCTAGCGGAGGGGGTGAGCGCCTTCTTCCGCAATTTTGCCGGAGGAGAATAAAGTCAGGTAAGGTGCTTTTTGATGAACGCGCGACCGGAACCCGACTTTAGATATTTTTCGAACTCGGACGCTCTGTATTTGTCGGCAAACGCAGTGTAGCAAACGAGCGATAAGGGCCTGCGTTGCTTTGTTGCCGGGACATGACCTTTTTTATGTCGTTCAAGTCTTTCTTTGAGATTGTCGGTACAGCCCGTGTATGGCTTACCATCAACGCAATAGAGAATATAAACGTAATGCATGTTGCGTTTATCCCGCCGTCGCGAACTTCTAGCGGACTGTGTCCGCCGAAGCCCGCTTTGACGGGCGAAGGCGGAGGGGGTGAGATTCGAACTCACGGTGGGTTGCCCCACGCCGGTTTTCAAGACCGGTGCTTTAGACCGCTCAGCCACCCCTCCCGATGTCACTGTTGTAACACGATTCGGCAACAATGCCTTATTGCTGTTCACATGAGTTCGTTGTAAGCGATGGCGCAGGGGCTACAATGCGGCTATATGAATACACCCCGAGGTCATGCTCCGCGTTCCGGCTTCACTCTTATCGAACTGCTCGTCGTCATCGCTATCATCGGTGTGCTCGCGAGCCTCGTCCTCGCCAGTCTAGCGTCCACACAATCTAAGGCGCGCGACGCCCGTCGAATTCAGGATGTCGGCTCTCTCCAGAAGGCGCTCGCGCTCTACCTCACAACGAGTGGCACCTACCCCATCGTGACCTCGACAACGACCCTTACCGGCACGGACCCCATTATGACCGCGCTCATCGCTGCGCAAACCATTCCTGCCACCCCGAAAGATCCGAGTTCTCCGGTGTACGAATACACCTACGTTTCGAATGCCATTGGTAACACCTATACGATCGGCTTCTGCCTCGAGACCAACAAGATCACCAATTACAGCGAAGGCTGCGGCAACCAAGTCAGTCCCTAATTTTTTCATGCCGAAAGGTTGACGAATGTTCCTGCGCTTGGAACACATCGGCGAGAAAGGCTTTTTGCATCCAAAAAGGGGGCGAGGCATTCCCTGGTGTTACAATGCACTCATAAAGACTTGTTATGGCTGACTCAACCGTTCTTCGGTGGACCGCATACGAACATGAGCACGTGCAGCGCGGCAGCGACTGGTTCTGGGCGCTCGGTATCGTGGCCGTTTCGGTCGCGATCACCAGCATTCTGTTCCACGATTTCCTCTTTGCGCTCGTCATTATCGCTGCTGCGGTCTCGTTGGCCCTTCTTGCCAACACGCCGCCCGACATCGCCCGCTTTGAAGTTTCGGATCGCGGCATCCGGGTGAACGACATCCTCCACCGCTACGACGAGATCATCTCGTTCTGGGTGGAAGAGGAACACGCGCCTCATCGGCCGCTCCTTCTGATCGACACGACCAAGCTTTTCGCTCCCAATATAATCATTCCCATTGAACATATCGACCCCTCCCTCGTTCGTGCATTTCTGAAAGAGCGCACGACGGAAACGCCCATGAAAGAGCCTGTTGCGCATAAGATACTCGAATTCTTCGGTCTCTAATCGACCATGAGGAAATCCTCAGTAAAACCAAAATCGAGATACGTCGGCTGCGGGAGACTTGGGTTTGGCAAGCCGCCGAGGTACGCATTTCGAGGTGTGTAGATAGCAGCTTCGATACTGTATGAACGATCGGCAACAAGATCTGTAGCGCATACGTTTGCCGAATCAGCCGGACAAGAGGACCCGGTCGTAGGAATACTCCATGTGTGAGTGCCGTTCGCGCCAAGATCGCGCGCGATAAGTCCGGTCGTCTGCCCCAAACGATTATCAAAGAGCCACAAAGAGACCGACGCATCTGCAGACATGTTTCGCACGCTCCAGGTGATCCGCGTGCTGGTCCCGTGCGTTACCTCGTCGCTTCCGTCGATGGTGGAACTCACCGTGACCGAGCCCTCATCGGTATCCACTGGATCTGGTGTTCCTATGACGCTCACGGTGGTCGTTGCTACGCGCACGCCACCCCCCACTGTCGTGCAATTCAACCGTATCCGAACACCGCTGGTGAGCGGCGACGTCGTGGCCATCCCGTTCACGCTCGTGTTGTCCGCGTTCTCGGCAGTGAACGCCGGCATATCGGGGCTCGATACAACGCATGATCTCATGCCGCTCGTGATCCAGCCGATGGTCGACGACGCACCCGATTGAACGATCCGAGGATTTGCAACGAGGATGATCGACGGTCTGCCGATCTGCACCTTGCATTCGGCGCGTCCTACGAGATTCTGATTCGTGCACACGATCCCGAACGTCGCTGTATTCGTGCCGGCAGGGGGATTCGCGATGACGGTCGTCGTCGCGCCGGATGTTGCCCCATCCGTGTCGAAGCCAGACCCGGCGCTTCCCGTCGCGTTCGTACACGAATATGCAATGGCGACCGACATCCCGACATCAGCGACATTCGGGTTGCACGAAAGTTCTGCGGTCGGAATCGCACCGCCTCCTCCCGGTACACACTGCCAACTCGTCGTACAGTTCGCGCCATTCGATTGTTGGGTCGTTATCGGTCTCCACGTGCCGTTCGGGCATCCCGCAGGCGACGGCTGCGCAGGAGGTGCGGCACATGTATTTTGCGAAGAGTTCTGCTGACACGGCGTCGGCGCTATCGGCGGCAGAGGAGCGGGCATGCCGTTATACTGGCTCATCTGCTGCTGATAGTTGTACTGCTGCAGCTGATACTGGTATTGCTGAAGCTGCTGGTTGTATTGTTGTTGTTGCTGCTGATACGCATTCGGATCCGATGAGCATGACTGCGCGGGTGCCGCATTTGAATTGGCCATAAGCCCCTTTGCGAGCCCACCAAGAATCGATTTCATAAGACCATCAAGTCCGCTGTTGCTGCCACTACCGGATCCGTTGCCAGAGCCGCTTCCAGATCCGCCTCCCCCACCTCCACCGCCGCCACCGCCACCACCACATCCAGGGGCTCCGGCAAATGAACATGTCGGACTTGCGCTTTTTTTGATGCATTCCATGTCACCCGCAGTATTATTCTTGCAGGTGTAATCATTGGACCTCAATAATGCTTCATCTTTTGGACCGGCGGGATAACAGGTGTTTTTATTGTCATAACAATCGAGAGTAGCTTTGGGATCATCCAAGGACTTGTAGCGGTTGTCTGGCGTGTCCGGCGTGTCCGGAATATCTGGGCTTGGGTTCCCGGACGATTTTGAACACGCATACACATCTCCGGTCGTGACGCATGAGAATCCTTGGGATGTTAAATAATCACGTTCTGCCTCGGTCTCAGGATTCGCCCTCCAAACCCCGTTCTCATACTTTGCGATGGTTGCGGTGTTCGTTTCGTCTACGGGAATAAGCGTCTGAACATTCGCGAGGTTTGCACTTTGTTGTTTCAACAATTCCGCATCAGCCTTTATCTTGGCTGTCTCAGGATCACTTTCCGAAAGATTCTTCAACGAGTCGAGAGTATACTGCGCCTCACTATCCAACTTTGCGATCTCATCGGCTTTGGCGCTATTGAACGCCCCTTGTAGGTATGGTGACAGCTGTGACGCCTGTATTTGCGCTGCTGCCGGATCCGACTTCGAAAGATCTATCAGCGCCTTCACGGTCGGATCGTCTTTTAACATGAGGTTTTCTGGCACCCCCGCTTTCGCGCTGAGAAACTTGTTCGCGGCGGCTTCGCTCCCTCCCCCGACGAGCACACACGTCGTGTCGCACGTCTGGACTTGGCATGGCTTTGTGGTCTGGCAGGTTTTTTTCGCTTCGCCGGTAAGGTTCGCACACGTATCCTGACTTTTTATCTCTGTAGAATCTTTTTCATATACCTTGTAGATGCAACCTTTTACACAGTTATTCGTCACGGCCTGGTTCGTATCGACTGCGGTGGTCTTTGAACTTTTGTCTTTCTGGAGCTCTATCGGTGCTTTACAACGAGCGTCACCGTCCAAGGATGCCTTCGCAGCAGCAGCCGCGCCCGTTTGAGAGGTATTCGAAACGCGTATGGTCGCGACGCTGTTTTGGGGGTTCAGTGTTTGTACGGCAAAGCCGATCGCGCCGAGGATGCCCACAAATACGAGCGCGGCAAGGATGGAGGTACCTGACTGCGCAGGCAGGCCGCGACTGAGTGAGCGCTTGAACATGCCTAAACTGTACCACCTCTCCCCCTATGCAAACCACAGTTACCAACATCTCTTTGTGCTCCCGGCAGGGCTAGGCCAAGAACACCTTTTGTCGCCGTCGCTCCAAAAGGTTTCTCGGCCCTGCTCGCGCATTCCCGTCTGCTGACGGGTCCCTGGCGCTCGCTTTCGATTCCTGCCGGTCGCTACAAAACAAGAATCGCCCAAGGCTACGCCTTGTTCTCGTTTGTTTTGTGCTCCCGGCAGGAATCGAACCTACATCACATCCTCCGCAAGGATGCATCCTATCCGTTGAACGACGGGAGCTAACGAGGGATGAAATGAACGGTTGCTTTCATTTCTCCCGACTGACGCTTCCGAAAGCTCTGCTTACGGGAGCCTACAGAAACACTGAGAGAATACTACACATTCACGGTTTTTACGAGTACCGGAAGACAAAAGGCCCCTTTCGGGGTCTTTTGTTTGTGATTATTTGGAGAGTGAGCTGACCTGCTTTGAAAGGCGCGATTTCATGCGCGCGGCAGTGTTCTTTTTGATGGTGCCATTCTTTGCCGCTTTATCGATCGCCTGATAGCTCGCGGAGAGTGCTGCGCCGGCGTCTTTGACCTTTTTTGAGAGAACGAGCTTGGCAGTTTCGCGGACGGAATCCTTCATCGTCTTCTTGCGGCGTGCGTTGAAAACGCGGCGTCGGAGCGAAACGCGGTGAGCTT